>DAIRFU010000008.1:6514-28695 GCA_036794935.1 Kofleriaceae bacterium
CACCCGTGCTCGCCGCGGCCGCGCCGGGCGCGCCGGTCATCGGCTGGGTCGATGCGCAGGCGCAGCTTCGCGTCTACCGCCACGACGGCAGCTGGACCGCGATCGCACCGCTGCCGGTGAGTGCCGGCTCGCGGCCGAGCCTCGCCGCCCGTGGCGGGACGCTCGCGATCGCGTGGGACCAGCGCGCCGGCTCGTCGGGCGTGCTCGCCGCGCGGCTCACCGGGACGGCGACCGCATGGACGCGGCTCGGCCGCGCGCTCGATATCGACATCCTCGGCGACGCGGTCGCCCCGGCCGTCGCGATCGACGCGACCGGTGCACCGCTCGTCGGCTGGACCGAGCTCGTCGAGACGCACCAGCGCGGCGCGATCGCGCGGTGGACCGGCTCGGCGTGGTCGATCGTCGGCGGTGTGAGCTGGCTCGCCGACGCGCAGGCGGCACCGGGGCGCACGCGCATCGCGCTGCACGACGGTGACGCGGCGGTCGTCGCGACGAGTGCGGGCGGCGTGGTCCGCATCGCGCGCTTCAACGGCCCGCGCGTTGCTGCCGTCGGACTCGCGGCGCGCGTGTCGATCGCCGGCTGCGCGTTCGACGCGAACAATCCGCCCGCGCTGCTGTCGCAGACCGGCTGCTTCGATCTCACGACACCCGCGCAGCCGGTCCCGCACCCGGGCCTGATCCCGTTCGATGTCGTCAGCGAGCTGTGGTCGGACGGCGCGAAGAAGCGGCGCTACCTCGCGCTCGCCGACACCGCGACGCTGACGCCGGTCGCGAACGGCGGGTGGACCGCACCGCCGGGCTCGTTCGTGATCAAGCAGTTCGATCTCGAGACCACGGCCGGCGACCCGGCGTTGTGGCGGCCGATCGAGACCCGCTTCTGGGTCCACGACGCGACGCTCGGCTGGACCGGGTTCAGCTATCGCTGGAACCAGGCCGGCACCAACGCCTCGCTGCTCACCGACGGTGAGTTTCGCGTCCCCTGGCCGATGGACGACGGCTCGACCCACACGCACGACTACCCGAGTCGCGCGCACTGCCGTTCGTGTCATCACGCCTCGATGGGGCCGCTGCTCGGCGTGCGGCCCGAGCAGCTCGCGCGCTGGTTCGACTACGACGGCGTGATCGCCGACCAGCTCGCGACGCTGTATGCACTCGGCGTCGTGCCGTCGCCATCGGCCACGCCGTTCGTGTCGATCCACGATCCGGGCGAGACCGTCGAGCGGCGCATGCGCGGCTACATGGCCGGCAACTGCGCGCACTGCCACAACCCGCAGAACCTGTCGATCAAGGACCTGCGCTACACGACGCCGCTCGCGCAGACCAAGCTGTGTGCGGCGGTCACGCCCGGTGATCCGGGCGGGTCGCAGGTGTACCAGCTGGTCAGCAGCCGGCCCGGCATGCCCTGCCTGGGCACGCTCGCGATCGACCCGACCGCGGTCCAGGTGCTCGGCGCCTGGATCGCCGGCATGACGTCCTGTCCCTGAAAAATCAGCCAAGCGTAGATCGCGCGCCGGTGTCGTGCGTTTGCAGCCGACACCGTGCGAGTCCTCTCTCTTGCGTGCGCGCTCCTCGCCGCGACCTCGGTCGCGCGCGCCGATGACGATGGCGACGACGCCGAGGACGCCGCGTTCACCGCGGTGCCGACGTTCTCGATCGGCATCAGCCTCGCCGGCCACGGCACGCGGATCGAGGGCCGCTCCGAGTCGGGCTTCGGGCCGGCCCTCGAGCTCGCGCTCGGCCGCGGCCGCTGGCAGTACTTCGTCGAGGGCGGCGTCGCGCTCGCCGGCATGGACGCGTCGATGCCCGGCGCGCTCGAGATGGACGTCTCGGGACGCATGCTGCATGCCGGGCTCGGCGCGCGCTGGCTCGCCCGCCAGTTCCGCCCGGATCGTACCGGTGGGGTCGAGCTGTTCCTGCTGTCGCGTCTCGGCCTCGAGCGCTTCTCGTTCGAGGACGACACGGCCGTGACGCGCCCCGAGCTCGCGCTCGGCGTCGGCCTGCAGATGCGGCTGTACAAGCGCCCGCGCATCGCGTTCCGGATCGACGCGCGCGTGCTCGAGACGGCGGCGAGCCGCGGCTTCGCCGCCGGTGTGGGGTTCGCATGGTGAAGCTCGTCGCGCTCGCGCTCGTCGCCTTCACCGCCGTCGCCGTCGCCTCGCCGCCGGACGAGGACGCGTACATCGAGGAGACCGTCGACAACCCGGCGTTCAACATGTTCGGGTTCCGGATGAGCCTCGGCGCGCTGCCGATCGATGGCGTGCGCACGCGGACCCTGTCCGTCGGCCTCGGCGTCGAGCATCCCGTGTTCACGAAGACGCGGGTGTTCGGCGAGTACGAGTGGCTGTGGCTCGCCACCGAGCACGCGCGCGCGATGGACAGTGTGGGAATACGCACCGAGCGCCATGCGACTGGCCACCGTGCATCGCTCGGCCTGCGCCGCGAGCTCGTCGGCATGAGCTTCGGCCGCAGCGTGCGCATGTTCCTCGATGGCGAGCTCGGCGGTGGGCTCGCGCTCGCCGACGACAACCTGGCCGGCCTCGAGGTCATCCCGGCGGGCTTCGTCGGCGCGCGCTTCGGCTACGACATGTACAGCCGCTCCGACGAGTCGCCTTCACGCACGTTCGAGCTCGAGCTGCTCGTGCGCGCCATCGCCATCTCCGATGGCGTCGGCGTGCTGACCGGCGTCGGCATGATGTGGGGCAACTGAGCACGACGAAAAACCGCCGGGACCATGCCCGGCGGTTGCTCCAGCGCTGGCGGTCAGCCGGCTGTCACCACATCGTGGAGTAGCCGATGTTGAACCGCAGCGCGCTCGAGATCGCGACCAGCGTCACGTCCGTGTTGCCGTTCTCGTCGACCGACCCCATCGCGTCGTGCGTCGTGTACTCGTACGACAGCGACGGGCGCAGGACGCCCGAGCGACCGATCAGGAAGTCCATGCCGATGCGCGGCGCGACCGCGAGACCGGTACCGAGCTGGCTGACGTACGCCGCACCGACGCCCATGCCGATCATGCCGAACATCGTGCGGTTGAACGGCAGGTGGAACGACGGCTCCGCGAGCGCCGACCACAGCGTGGCTGACTCGTCGCCCGCCTTGAGGTTCGTGACGTCGAGGATCGCCGACATCTCGAAGTTATCGACGAGGAACCAGCCGATCGAGGGCGAGAAGTTCACCGCCCGGATGTCCTGCGCGAGCGTGAGGCCCGCGGCGCCACCGAGCTCGAGCACGCCGGCCCGGCCGTACCCGACCCGGCCGCCGACACCCGCTTGCTCGACGACATCGGCGTTGATTCCCGGGATCACGGGCGTCGGCACCGGCGGCGCCGGGTCCGCGTCCGAGGTCGCCGGAGGCAGCTGGCCCGAGGGCGTCGGCGGTGCGCCGGCCTCGGGCGTGCCGGTCACGTCCTCGACCGGATCGTCGGCCAGTGCCAGCACGGGCACGAGCATCACGGACATACAAAGTAGACTCTTCATCAAACGCATAAACGAACTCCCTCTCCGCAAATCTGCGGGTGTTGTTGCGCAGGCGGCGGAGGAGCGTTGCCGCTTGCCGCTGATTACGCATTCAGCAAGCGACGTACCAGCAGCCAAGTTCGCGACGACCCGTGAATTCGTTCGCGATGTACGAGTGCGCCGATGGCGGACGTGATCCTCTCGCACGGTCTCGTGCGCCGGTGACGCGGCCTCCTACGTCGCGATGCGGCACCCGCACGCTGGCGCCGTGCGTGCATTTGCGACTCACCGCGCACTCTTCGGACTCACGCAGCTTGCCGCATGGGCGTGAGTCGGCCGCCGGCAGTGTTGCCGGCGGCTTTTTTTTTCGGGTTCCCGCGCGGTTGCGATGCCGGCGCGGCGCAGCTCACGTGAGGGTGATTTTTTATTGAGTGCCAGCGATCGCTCGACTAGGGTCCGCGCCTCAAACCGAGAAGGTGCACATGCGATCGCTATCTACGTTTGCTTTGTTCGTCGGCCTCGCCGCGATGGTTGGTTGTGCGGATGACCCGGATCAGTCGCTCAACGGAGTGTTCCCGTCCTCCGGCTTCATCGGCCGCACGTTGCGGGTCGAGGTCAGTGGTGACAACGCCTCGTTCACGGACGGCGCGACGCTCGACTTCGGAGACGGGGTGACCGTCGGTGAGATCACGATCGCGAGCCCGACCGCGCTGTTCGCCGAGATCACGATCGATCCGACGGCCGCGCTCGGCACGCGCGACGTGGTCGTCCATCAGGGTAGCGACACGCTGACGCTCGCGCAGGCCTTCGAGCTCGAGTCGCCGGTCGCCGTCGAGCTCCGTGGCACGCTCGCGCAGGGCTCGGTCGTCAGCTTCACCGCGACCAACCTCGACCTCGCGAACCTCTACGACTCGACGTGTGGCGCGTCGGTGTTCGGCATCTGCCTGCTCTACACGGGCATGCAGGTGCAGACGCCGGCTGGCGTCACCGCGGTGATCGACAGCGTCGAGCCGTTCCGCATGAGCGGCACGCTGTACATCGACCTCGACGCGGAGGCGGGCGACATCGCGTTCGTCAGCGGCCCCGCCGATGATGCCGCGCGGCAGATCACGTCCGCGATCGGCGCGCCGACCGAGTTCATGCCGCGCGAGCCGGTGGCGCTCGCGGCCGGCACGGCGACGACGACGACGGTCGCGGCACCGTTCGACTCGCACCTCTACTCGTTCGACGCCGCCGCCGCGTCGGTCGCCCGGTTCACGGCCAGCCCCGGTGACAGCGGCGCGACGCCGACGATCTACGTGCTTCCCGAGTCGGGCCACTTCGCCGACATGGTCGCCGCGTCGGACGTGTCGAACGCGCTGGTGGAGAACGCCGGGACGTACTACGCGATCTACGGGGACTCGAGCGGGCTCTCGGGCTACAGCTACGCGATCCGCGTCAATCCGGTCCAGCTCGTCGCGATGGCCGAGGACGATGCCGCGAACAACACGTCGGCGGACCCGCAGAATGCGATGACCAACTCGGCGATCCTGCTGACCGGCGCGACGATCGCGGACGCATCGGACGACGACTGGATCCGGTTCACGGTGCCGGCGAACAGCGCGGGCAAGAAGGTTCACGTCGTGACGGCGGGTGGCGATCCGATGACCGACACGTACGTCGAGATCTACGCGGATGCCGAGTCGCCCGACCAGATGATCGGCGAGAGCGAGGACTCGAACTATCACGAGGACACGCTGTCGACCCCGATCGGGGGCGCCACCACGATCTTCGTGCGCATCTACGGCTCGCCGGGCTACTTCAATCCGGCGCACGACTCGTACATCGCCGCGATCTGGCTCGAGTAGCCCCATGCCGCGAAACGCCGCGCCGTCGCGGTACCCCGCATAAATACCTATCGACGGCAGCGGCGATT
The DNA here is from genome assembly GCA_036794935.1 of Kofleriaceae bacterium. Lineage (GTDB taxonomy): Bacteria > Myxococcota_A > Polyangia > Haliangiales > Haliangiaceae > JABFXX01. The sequence continues at coordinate 11,885 of DAIRFU010000008.1, forward strand.
TAGTCGATCCAGATGATGCACCCTTCGCGGGTGCGCATGATGTCCATCGCGGGCGGGCTCAGAATTCTCCTGATCGACGACCATCCGGGGTCGCTCCTGGTCCTGCGGCACGTGCTGCGCAGCCATGGCCATGTCTGTGAGGGCGCACAGACTGCGGACGCCGCGCTCGCGCTCGTGCCGGCACTGCTGCCTCACGTGATCATCTACGAGTGGCACCTGCGCGGTGGCCGCGGCGTCGGCCTGGCGCATCGGCTGCGCACGGAATGCGCGGGCCTGCGCCGGCAGGTCGCGATCGTCGCGCTGTCGACGCTCAACGAGCCCGACGGGTTCGTCGAGCGCGAGGGCGTCGACGGGTACGTGAACAAGCCGTTCTGCCCGGACGCGCTGGACCGCCTGCTCGCGAGCGTGGGAGCCAGCGTCAGCCGCGCGGGCGGATCAGCTTGAACGCGTGCGCCCAGTCGTTGCGCAGAAAGCCCGGAATGCACCACAGGATGCACAGCGACTCGATCGGGCGCGCACCCTCTGCACCGCCCATGTCGCATGCTTCCCACCCGAACTTGGTCAGGATCTCGGTGGTCTGTTGCTTCGCACCCGCGTCGTTGCCGCAGATGAACATCGTCGGGGTCGCCTCGAGCTTCGGGTTGACCATGAGCGCGTTGCCGACCGAGTTGAACGCCTTGACGAAGTGGGCGCCCGGCGCCCGCTTCTGGAGCCGCTCCATGAGCGACTCGTTCGGGGCGGTGAAGTAGCGAATCACGCCGTTGTCCGGCGGCTCGCCGGCGATCGGATTGGTCGCGTCGATCACGGTCTTGCCGGCCAGGCTCGCCGGACCGCACTGCTCGATCACCTGCTCGGCGACGAGGCCCTTGACCGCGAGCACGACGATCTCGCCCCACTTCGCGGCCTGCTCGTAGGTGCCGACCGATGCATCACCGCTCGCGGCTGCCTTCCACGCCTGTAGCTTCTCCGGCTCGCGCGTCGCGCGCATCACGGCGTAGCCGTGCGCGAGGAACCCGTTCGACAACACGTCTCCCACTTGACCCGATCCGAAAACCGCGACGTTCTTCATGGCGGGCACCGTACACCACGCGGATCACTTCGGATCGATCGGCGGAAACGATCCACCGCCGAGCGACGGCAGCACCGGGCCACTCGGCTGGGGCGGCACCTGCACGGGCGGGGAGGCCGACACGCCGGGCAGCGGCACGGCCGGTGCGCCCATGACCAGCCGCGCGAACCGGATCCCGCACGCAGCCCATGCCGCGACGTAGACGAGCACGCCCGCGATCGCGAGCCGGCCCGGATCACCCGCGCTGCCCTTCGCGAAGAACACCTGGAACGCGAACAGCAGCGTCACGAAGCCGAACAGGCCGGTGAGCAGCAGGTTGTAGCCGGCGAACAGCCGGCGCACGCCCGCGAGCTGCGCGTCATTCGTGCGCTGGAGCAGCACCACGTGCGCGGCCAGCACGCCGCCGGCCGGGATCAAGAAGCCGAACGCCATGCGAAACAGCTCGCTCTTGTGCGCGGACTTGCTGAACAGCGTGTAGACCGCGAGCATGGCCGCGAACAGCACGAGCTGAAACGCGAGGAGGGCGACGTAGTGAAGCACGAACTTCACGCCGAGCTGCGGATCCGCGACCTGCTCGCGGTGCGCCCTCCAGCGGGCGAGCGGGTAGACGAGCAGGGGTCCGAGCAGGACGAGCCAGACCAGCAGCGGGCCGACCACGACGATCGGACCGATCGCGTCGAGGACGTCGAGCGGTGAGATCCCGTAGGTACTCCCCATCGCTCCGACATTAACATTGTTGGAACTCGCGGCCGGCTCTGCGTGTCACACGGACCATGCGTAGGCTCGCGGCGATCGCGTTGCTCGCGGCCCTGCCGGCGTATGCCGACGCGGCCGAGCACGCTGACCCGCAGGATGCCCAGCCCACGGCCGTCACCGCCCGGCTCGCCGGCACGCGCATCCACCTCACGGCCCGGTTCGCCTTCGAGATCGACGCTCCCGGCACGGCGGCGGGGGCACTGGCGTTCGTGATTCCGCCACGTGCGGTCGTCACGGCCGGAACGGCGATCGTCAACGGTGCGCGCCACCGCCTGCGGCTCGAGAAGGCCGAGACGGCCAGGCGCGCCTTCGACGCGCTGACGCTCGCACCGGCCGATGGCCACCAGCGTGCGTGGGCGTTCGTGATCGATGTCGCGAGCGGGCTCGTCACCGTCGACACGCTCGCGGCGCGCCGCGCGCATGTGGTGCTCGAGCTCGCGCTGGACGCGCAGACCTGCTTCTACAACGACGCCCGTTACGTCGAGCTGCCGGCGAGCTGGTGGGCGCACCTCCCCGCCGCCCCGCGGACGCGGCCGCACGTCGATGACCAGGAGGTGACCCTCGCGTGCGGGGATCGCAGCGACGACAACAACCACTGGTTCGGCCTGGCGAGCCGGCACCTGCGCGCGCAGCCTGCGGGTGAGCGGCGCATCGGCACGATCGCCGGCATGCTGCCGATCGAGGCGACGCACTTCGCGCAGGTCGAGATCGATCTCGCGCGCGAGCTCGGCGACGTGCCCGGCGATCTGCACACCGTGATCGTGCTCGATCACTCGCGGTCGCTGCGCCCCGGTGAGCTCGAGGCCGAGCGCGCGATCGTCGCGGCGTACGTGCGGGCCGCACCCGCGAGTCACGTCCAGGTGATCGCGTTCGCGCGCCGGGCCGCGCCGCTGCTCGCGAGCTGGATGATCGCCTCGCGCGCCGCGCCTCAGCTCGATCGCGCGATCCGCGCGCTGCCACCACGCAACGGCTCGAACCTCGACGTCGCGCTCGGCGAGGCGGCCGCGTGGCTCGCCCGCGTGCACGGCACGCGGCGGATCGTCATCATCGGCGACGAGCGGCTGCCCGCCCGGCTCGATCCGGACGCCGGCGCGCTCGCCTCGCTGATCCCGACCGGCGTGCTCGTCCACGCGGTCGCGCCCGTACCCGGCGGCGGCCTCGTACGCGACGACGACGCGGTGCTCGCACCTCTCGCCGCGGCGACCCAGGGCATCGCGGCGAGCGGCGGACCCGAGGACGACGGCAGTCTCGACGCGATGATGCTGGTCCGGCCGACGTCGCTCGATCGCCTCACGATCGGCGGCAGTGGCTGGGAGATGCTGCAAGATCCGGTGGGCTGCACCGACTCGCTCACCGAGGGACGCGCGTGCACGTGGTGGGCGCAGAGCGACGGCGGCGGTGGTCCGATCACGATCGCGGGCCGCGTGTGGAACCGGCCGTTCGAGCGCGTGGTGCGCGCCGATCCGTCGCGTGCGCGCGAGCTCGCCCGCACGCTGTCGGTGCTCGGGGTGCTCGATCGCGAGCTGCAGACCCAGGTCGATCGCGTCGCCCGCGCCGTGAGCTCGGTGTGGTCGCTGTTCGGCCGCTGGGGCGGCGACGGCGGCTACGAGGACCTCGGCGGGTACGGCACGTTCGGCACCGGCCGGTTCTCCACGACGGGGGGCGTCACCGATACGATCGGGGTGCCGGTCCTCACCCGACACGAGCCCGATGTGCGCCCGCAGCTCGCGCCCGCCGTCGCCCGCTGCGGGGCGGGCGCCGTGCGCGTCGCGATCGAGATCGAGACGACGGGCGAGGAGATCGTGGCCGTCGAGGTGCGCGCCACGCCAGCCGACGCGGCGCTCGAGGCGTGCATCGCCGAGGCGGTCTGGGACACGACGCTGCGGATCGCCGATCCGCCGGCGCACGCGACGACGCACGTCGTGTTCGGGACGTGACTCGGGCTAACCGGCGGCGGTCACGGCTTGCAGTAGCCGCGCATGTTGCACTTCTTGCCGTCGGCGCCGTCGGGGCACGTCGAGCCATCGCCCGGCGTGCACGTCACCGAGCACGCCGGATGGCCGAGCTTGTCGAATGAATCGGTGCAGACGCCGCTGTCGCACTCGGTCGAGCCGGTGTCGACGACCATCGTGCACTCCGCGCCGAAGGTGCCGGGTGCGGGGGATTCGTCGTCACTCGCGCACGCGAGCGCGCCGAGGATCATCCATGCGCATGCGAGGTGCTTCATGGTGCGATGTTCGCACGCCATGCGCGGCCGGCTCGATGACACGTCGATGACAGACCACGCGTCCGCGGTCAGTCACGCGATTCGTACACGCGGTTCGCCGGCAGCTCGAACGCGGTGAGAAATCCGCCCTTGCCACATGCGGTGTCGAGCCCGATGCAGGCCGGGCCCGCCCACAGGTCCGACGGATCGTCGGGCGTGTACGTCGACAGCTCGTTCGGCAGCGTGCGCGTCGTGGTGTGCCCGAACACGACGAGCTTGCCGCGGTAGTTCTCGAAGAAGTCGCGGTCGCGCAGCCATAACAGGGCGCGCTTGGGCTCGGTCTGCGACGGGTGCGGGAAGCTGTCGCCCTCGCGCTTGAGGCCGGCGTGCACGTAGATCGCGTGGTCGTCCTCGTAGAAGAACGGCAGCGCCTTCATCCACTCGACCACCTCGGGCGGGAAGAACCGGCCGGCGAACATCTCGTCGTACTCCTCGACCGCCGGGATGTCGGCCTCGGTCGGTGCCGGCATGCCCTTGAACGAGCGGTAGCACTCGAGGCAGCCGTTGCCGCGCGGCATCACGAACTCCGGCCAGCCCTCGTCGAGCACCTGCAGCCACGCGTCCTCGTGGTTGCCGCGCAGACAGACCACGTTCGCCGGCGTGCGGCGGGAGAAGCCTCGCACCCACGCGACGACTCCCGCGCTGTCTGGACCTCGGTCGATGTAGTCACCCAGGAACACCACGGTGTCGTCGCGGGTCAGGCCCGGCAGCCGCTCGAACAGCTTGGCCAAGGCCGCGAGATCCCCATGGATGTCACCAATGGCAAACGTTCGACCAGGCACCGCACCATCTTAGTGTAGGAAGCGGCCACGATCGTCCCCGCAGGTGTCGGTTCTCGCGACGATCGCCGGTGCGCGATTTCAGTGGCTTGGAGTGGCACGCGCCGTGGAGAATGGAGCCACCATGAAGCTCCCCGTCGTTGCCGCCTCGTTGTTCGTTGCCGCCACGGCGTACGCGCAAGCCCCGGCCGAGTACGAGGAGGCGTCCGGCGCACCGGGGATGGCCGAGCCGGTCCCGGTCGTCCCGACGCCGGAGCCGCCGAGGCCGCGCCGCTGGTCGGTCGGTCTTGGCATCGGCTCGCTCGATCTCGCGCCACACAGCGCGCCCGATGCGAAGACGCAGTTCGGCGTCGGCCAGATCGCGGTGCGCTACCTCGCGACGCGCCACCTCGAGATCGAGCTCGCGTTCGCGGGCGGTCGCGAGCAACTCGAGGATGGCAACGAGGGCGATCACGAGCTGAGCCAGGCCGTGCTCGCGCTGCGCTATCGGTTCTCGCCGGGCCAGCGCTGGAACTGGTGGCTGATGGCGGGCATGGGATCTCTCGCGGTCACGCGCACCGAGCCGACCGACGAGGAGCGCGATGCCGCCGAGCAGTCGACGCTGCAGCTCGGCGTCGGTCTCGAGCGCCGGTGGTCGCGGTTCGCGCTTCAGCTCGAGCTGCGGGCCGTCGGCGTCAAGGCGCACGACATGCCCGAGGAGAAGCCGGTGCCGGGCATCATGACGGATACCGGCGAGCTGGTCCCGCCGCCGAACCCGCCCGCGACCGATGCCGGTGATGGCATGTCGGGCGGCCAGCTCCTGATCAGCGGCAATTACTACTTCTGATCCTGCGCTCGGCTTACGATGGGGTATGGCATCGCGTCGCCCCTACCTTTCGTCGTTCGCCGTGTGCGTGCTGGCCGGCTGCTCGTTCCAGGCCTCGTGCGGATCGAAGACGCTGGACATGGCGAAGGCGAAGGACTTCGTCGCGAAGCAGCTGAACGAGGCGGTTGGCGAGAAGCCGACCAGCGTGGACTGTCCCACGTCCGTGAAGATCGCGAAGGACAAGATGTTCGACTGCACCGCGAGCTTCGGCGCTGCCAAGGCGATCGTCGTGCTGCACCAGGAGGACGACAAGGGCTTCGTCAAGATCGCCTCGGTGAGCGGGATCGTGATCGGCAAGCAGGCCGAGGCAGGGATCGCGGATCTGCTCGGCAAGCGGTTCAACGCGCACTTCACGGTCGACTGTGGCGCGCGGATCCGCGCATCGACGCCGGGCGATCGTTTCACCTGCACCGCGACGGATGCCGCGGGTAAGGGCGGACCCGTCACGGTCACCATCAAGGACGCGAACGGCAACGTGGACTACGCGCTCGGCGAGCCCGGCGATGCGCCGGCCGATGCGCCTGCTCCACAGCCCGCGCCGGAGTGACGCGCCGGCATGCGCCGCGCGGACGTGCATCCGCCGGCGCTCTGGGTTACGCCACGCCCAGGACCTACCGCTCGCTGGTTCGCCTGGGTGCCGTGTTCGTGTTCGCCGCCTGCTCGCATGGATCCGCTGCGCCTCCCGTGGTGTCAGCGGCCATGCCGGCCGCCACACCGGCGGTCGCACCGGTGCAGCCGACGCAGGCCATCGTCGAGCCGATGGCGAAGCTGTCGTACATGCGCGGCGTGTGGCGCGGACCGGCGACCGGCTCGAACCCGGACGGCAGCCACTCCGCCGGTGAAGACGTTCGAGATGAACCTCGAGCGCGTCGGGGATACCGACTGGCCGCTCGGCACGCCGATCTCGCCGCGCTGACTCAGCGCGCGTCGACGGTGGCCTGGATCGCGGCGCGCACGACGGCGGCGTAGCGCTCGCGAGTCGCCGGATCGAACTGCGTCGTGTACGGCAGGTGGATGAAGCCCGCGATGCCGCGGCTCGCCATCGCGCCGACGCCCGCGAACATCACGTTGTTGCAGATGTAGCGGCCCGGATCGCGGCTGCGGTGCGGCTGCTCGCCGATCGCGACGAGCGCGTCCTCGATCGCGCCGAGCGGAAGCAGCGTGTCGCGGGTCGCGGGTGCAGCCGGATCGATCTGCACGGCGGCGCGGATGATGCCGCGATTATCCGGCACGCCGCCGGCGACCTCGCCGGTATCCTGCAGGTTGTACGCGACCTCTTCGAGCGCGATCGCGTCGCCGCCCTGACCGAAGCTGATCACGATGTCCGGTGCGCAGCGCTCGACGAGCTCGGCGAGCTGGGCTGCCGCGCGGTCGTACTCGACCGGCAACACGACACGCATCACGCGCACGCCGCGCAGCTGCGCCGGATCGAGCGCGGTGACCGCCACACCGGAGACGTTGTCGTGCCAGCCGTCGGCGGGGAATGGCTGAAACCCGGTGACGAGTACCTTCGCACCCGTCGGATCGCCCTCGTACGTGCACGCGGCGCCCGCGCGGCGCAGCTGGATGCGGGCGGCGAGCGAACCGGCACGCAGCTCGAGCTCGGCGACGTCGCCGCGCTCGCCCGCGAGATCGCCGATGCCGACCTCGATGATCTTGCGGTACTCGGTCGCCGTCTGCGTCGCCTTGCCGGCGGCGAGCAGATCCGCCATCCGGTCGGTGACGTCGACGCGATCGAGCATCACCCTGTCGAGCTTGCGGCTGGGCGGCAGCTCGAACACGAGCCGATCGTCGTCGGCGAACGTGCCGGAGCCAGGCGAGATCACGAGGCCGAATCGCTCGGGGAACACCTCGACGTAGTCTAGATCGATGACGGCGCCGGCCGCGGGCGTCACGCGCACGGTGACCGGCCGTCCCTCGCTGGTCCACACGAGCGGCATGTCGAGCCACGTCGCCTGGCGCAGCCGGGCCGCGGTCAGCTCCGCGGTGGCGAGGACCTCGCCGCCGGCATCGAGCACCGCCGCGCTCACGATCGTGCCGCTCGCCGGGTGCGCCGCGACGTGAATGCGCAGGCTGGCGACGAGCTCGCCGCGCTGCTCGGCACCTCCGAGCGGGCCCTGACACGATGCATCGGTGAGCCGGATCGCACCGTCGAGAGACGCGCCGGCACCGGGGCACAGCGCCTCGGCCTCGGTCACGCGCGCGTTCACCGGGTGGCCGGCGGAGTCGAACTTGCCGTCGAGGAAGTCGCGCAAGAGGCCCGCGTTCGGGTCGTCCGCAGCCGGAGCGTCCGCGCCCGGACCCTCGACCGTGCAGCCCGCGAGGATCGCCGCCGCGACGGCACCGAGGCCGATGAGCGCCGCTGCGATGCAGCCTGAATACGAGATCGATTCCGACGAGCGACGCACGTGGCCGGGGCAGGGAGCACCCGGCATGCCAGCACGAAGCCGTGCGGACTCGGCAGCTTGACGCGCGCGCTGCCGGCAGCTCGAGTTGCCATGGCTATGGCGCACCGCACGCGAGCCACTCTGCGAGCCGGTCGCGCTCCTCGGCCGGCGGGTCGTCGGGCCCCGGCGGCATCGTCGTGTTGGTCGCCGCCGCGCGGACGAAGATGCGTGCCTCGTGCGCGCGGACGTCATCGAGCGTGTCGAACCGGTAGGACTCCGGCGCGCCGTGGCGGTGGCCACCGTCGGCGCTGTGGCAGATGCCGCAGTTCGCGCCGAGCCAGGCTTCGCCGAATGACTCGTACGTCAGCGTCGTGCCCGCCGGTGGGCAGGGGTAGTCCTCGATCGGTACGGGCGCGTCGACGCAGCCGACGAGCAGCGCGAGCGCGAGGCGCTTCACTTCGTCCTCGCGAAGTCGTACGTGAAGCCGACCGACAGGCCGGCGCTCGTCATCCAGCGCGGTCCGCGATCCTCGTCGGCGAACACGGTGCCGTCGATGTCGAGCGCGACGAAGTAGTCGCCGTGACCGTGGGTCGCCAGCGGCAGGCCGAGCGAGAAGCCCGCACGCGATGCCATGCGATGGCGGATGCCGTCGCCGACGCCGAACAGCGCCTGCACCGGCTGCTCCATGATCGCCGCGCGCGGCTCCTCGTGCTGGTGGACGATACCGAGCGTGCCGGTGAGCCGGACCGGACCGAGCTCGCGGCGCAGCGCCGCGTTGAAGCTGAAGTAGCTCATGAACCGATCGTCGACGGTGGCGTAGTGCTCCTTCGCGATGAACGAGGCGCCGAGCCACGGCTTGAACCACCAGGACGCGCCGAGCGTCGGGCCACCACCGTGGTCGTCGGCCCAGCCGGTGGTCGTCGCCTGCAGACCGAGATCCAGGTCGAGCTCGCCGGCGGAGGCGGGCGCGGCGAGCAGCGGAACGAGCACGAACAAGACGATCTTCATGGGGCGGCCACTGGCAACGGCCGTGCCGCGAACACCCGTTCACAGATCGTCCACGCCGCTTCTCCGTGAACCTGGCTCGCCGTTGCGGACCGCTACAGCTCGAGCTCGCCGGCTCCGAGCTCGATCGCAGAACCCGTCACGTAGATGTGGCGATCGGCATCGACGCGAAGGCCGAGCCGCGATGGGCGCCCGACGAGCTCGCCCTGGCGCAGCGTCGCGTGGACCGGCAGCGTCGCGCCGGTCGCGACCAGCCAGCCGCCGAGGTTCGCGCACGCCGAGCCGGTCGCCGGATCCTCGATGACCGCACCGTGCTGCGTGAAGAAGAAGCGCACGAGCAGCTCGTCGCCGTCGCGGCTCCACAGGTACGCCATCGCCTCGTCACGCGACGCGCTGTACCCATGCCTTGCCATCAGCTCGGGGACCGGGCGCGCCGCGCGCACGTCCGCCGCGCTGCGGATCGGGATCACGAGCTGCTCGACGCCGGTGTCGACCCACAGCGGCGTGCCCGCGATCGCGTCGCCTGGCAGACCGACCATGCTCGCGAGCTCGTCCATGGTCGCCGCGACCGGGCGCGTCGCCGGCGCCTTCGCGGCGCGCAGCGTCCACGTGTCGCCCTCGGCGGTGACCTCGACGAGCCCGGCGATCATCTCGAGCGCGAGCCGGTCGCCACCGCGAAGCGCGCGTACGACGTGGGCGGTGCCGAGCGTGGGATGACCCGCGAACGGCATCTCGAACCCGGGCGTGAAGATGCGCACCCGCGCCGCCGCGTCCGGGCGCGAGGCGGGCAGCACGAACGTGGTCTCCGACAGGTTGAGCTGGCGCGCGAGACCCTGCATCTGCGCGTCGGTCAAACCGCGCGCGTCCTCGAACACGCATAGCGGATTGCCCGACAGCCGGTCGCCGCCGACGGTGAACACGTTGACGATGCGGAAGCGGTAGCGCATGGCGACGATGTACGTGCAAGCGCCACGCGCCGCAAGCACACATGACCGGGTACACGGCGCGCACAGCTGGCCGATGAACGCAGCATGAAGTGGTTGGTGCTGGCCCTGCTCGCCGCCGTCGGGTGTACGCCCTACGTGTCGGCGGGCTACGACACGAGCTCGAGCCTGCGCGGCCCGATCAAGAACATGGTGACGCAGCCGGCCGCGACCGCGCGCCAGGAGACCGCGCCGCCGGTCGAGGACACGCACTCGTACTCGTTCGCAGTCGGTGCGGGATTCGGCGAGCGGATCGGGATCGAGCTGGGGGCCCACCTGCACGACGTCAACGGCGCGAGCTTCTCGATGCCCACCATCGAGCAGAGGGGTGTCGATCCGAATTCGCCGCGCTACCTGCTCGCCTCGACCTCGCTCGACCTGCGCTATCGCTGGCTCGCGCTGCGCCACGTCACCGCCGACATTCACCTCGGCCCGGCGGCAGGGCTACTCGTCGATCGCGGCCTGCTCGACTACCAGGTCGGCGATGGCTTTCGGTTCGGCGCGACGCTCGGCATCAAGCTCGGCATGGTGTCCGCGTTCGCGGACCTCTACGAGACCGAGATGGTGTTCGCCAACGGTGACGCCAAGGGCGTCAGCGGCTTGACCGGCGTTACGTTCGGCATCGTGGTGCGCTAACCTCGCCCCGTGCCGGCCACCGTCGTCGACGCCGTCAAGACACCGTACCCGTGCGCGTGCCAGTGTCACGACGCGCTCACGCTCGACGAGCGCATCGCCGGCATCGAGGCGCTGTACCGGTTCGACGACGCGATGCGCGGGTTTGGCCAGACGGTGATCTGGGATCTCGCGGCGCCGACGATGTGGCGCGTGCAACAGCAGCTCGGCGCGGTGCGCTGGGTCGCGGTCCGCGACGGCCCGTGTATCCACAGCCGCTTGCTCGGCTTCTGCGTTCACGAGCTGATCCACGCGATGTGCGGCGATCCGGACGCGCCGAACTGGGGCACGCCCGTCGGGCTGCCATACGGCGTGCCGGCGTCGGTCGCACCGGCCGACGAGGCCGCGTACCTGCACCCGTTCAACCAGCACGAGGCGCGCGCGTGGGTCGGGCTCGGCGCCGTCGCGTTCCGCCTGTTCCAGATCGAATGGACGCTGCTGCCCGCGCGCGAGGTCGGGACCTACGGGTTCGCTGGCGGCAACGCGCTGTGCGACGTCCCCGACGGCTATCGCGCGGTGCCTCACTTCGATCATCAGCTGCACACGCGCCGCTATCTCGCGCTCGCGCGCAAGCTCGAGGATGAAGCGCGAGACTGGTTCACCGCCGCGAAGCTCGACGAGATCGCGGAGCGGTTCACGGCGGCCGAGGCGATCGGGCGCGCCCAGCGACCGCTCGCATTCCCGTCGCCGAAGGAGATGGCGCGCATCCGCCCCAAGAAGCCGGGCCGTAATGATCTGTGCGTATGCGGCTCGATGCGCAAGTGGAAGCAGTGCTGCGGTGCACGGATCGCCGAATGAGGATCGCGAGGTCTCGATCCGCTGTATCGTCCGCGGCGTGCGCGTAGCCCTCACCTCGACGCTCGTCCTGCTGGCGGCCTGTTCGGCGCCGTCGCCCGCACCCAGGCAGCCGGTCCCGGCGCCCGCCGCCGTCCCCGCGGTCGCGCCTTCGGCCGGGCCGGCCGAGCTCCCGGGCCTGCGGCTGCCGCGCACGTTCGCACCTGCGAGCTACGCGGCGACGCTGTCGATCGATCCGGCGGCGGACACGTTCGACGGCACGATCGCGATCACCGGTGAGGTGACGCAGGCGACGCCGGTGATCTGGCTGCACGGCAGGGATCTCACGATCCGGCGCGCGTCCGCGCAGCACGGTGGCGAGCAGCCGATCACGGTGACGCCGCGCGGCGCCGATCTGCTCGAGGTACGCGGCGCGTTCGAGCCGGGTACCTGGGTGCTCGAGATCGCGTACACGGGCACGCTCGAGGCGGTGAACACCGCGGGCGCGTTCAAGCAGCACTACCGCGGCGATGACTACGTGTACACGCAGTTCGAGGCGCTCTACGCGCGGCGCGTGTTCCCGTGCATCGACGAGCCCGACGTCAAGGTGCCGTGGCAGCTGACCCTCGACGTGCCGAAGAGCGTGATCGCGGTGAGCAACACGCCGGTGATGCGCGAGAGCGAGGTCGCCGGCAAGCGCCGGTTCGAGTTCGCGAAGACCAAGCCGCTGCCGAGCTACCTCGTCGCGTTCGGCATCGGTCCGTTCGATATCGTCGACGGAGGCAAGACGAAGAGCGGCACGCCGGTGCGCATCATCGCGCTGAAGGGGCGCGCCGCCGAGGCGGCGTACGCGGCGAAGTCGACCGCGCGCATCCTCGATCTGCTCGAGGAGTACTTCGCGATCCCGTACCCCTACGAGAAGCTCGATATCCTGACCGTGCCGATCGTGATCGGCTTCTCGGCGATGGAGAACGCCGGGCTCGTCACGTCGGTCGAGCAGCGCGTGCTGTTCGATCCGAAGCAGCCGTCGTGGCAGCAGCGCCGCGGCTACATCGGGCTGACCGCGCACGAGCTCGCGCACCAGTGGTTCGGCGACCTGGTGACGATGGCGTGGTGGGACGACATCTGGCTCAACGAGGGCTTCGCGACCTGGCTCGGCCCGAAGATCGTCGCGCGCTTCGAGCCGGCGTGGCACGCCGAGCTCGACGTGCTCGATACGCGGATGACGGCGCTCGATGCCGACAGCGTGGTCAGCGCGCGCAAGATCCGTCAGCCGATCGCCAAGCTCGACGACATCTACAACGCGTTCGACGGGATCACGTACAGCAAGGGCGCGGCGGTGCTCGGCACGTTCGAGGCGTACGTCGGGCCGAAGGTGTTCCAGAACGGCGTGCGCGACTACCTGCGCGCGCGCGCGTTCGGCAACGCGACGAGCACCGACTTCGTCGCCGCGATCAGCGCGGCCGCCGGCAAGGACCTCGCGCCCGCGTTCGCGACCTACCTCGAGCAGCCGGGCGCGCCCGAGCTCGAGGTGAAGCTCGCGTGCGGGAAGGGCGCACCGGTGGTCGAGCTCGCGCAGCACCGGTTCGTGCCGTCCGGCTCGCCGGAGCCGGCCGTGCAGCCACCCTGGCTGGTGCCGATGTGCATCGCGTACGAGCGCGGCGGCAAGCGCGCCGAGACCTGCACGCTGATGACGAAGGCGACCGACACGGTCACGCTCGCCAGCAAGCGCTGTCCGCGCTGGGTGATGCCGACCGCGGGCGGCCGCGGCTACTACCGGGTGCGCTACACCGCGCCGCAGGTGGTGAAGCTACGCGACGAGGCCTGGCCGCTGCTGTCGTGGACCGAGCGCCGGGCGCTGTTCTTCGACGTCGTCGGCGCGATCGGGTACCGGCCGCGCGGCATCCGCCGCGAGCTCGCGAAGACCCCATCGGCTACGCTGCCGCTCCCGGTCGTGCTGTCGCTCGTGCCGAAGCTGCTCGCCGGCGCCGATCGCCACACCATCGAGGATGCGACCTCGCTGGCCGCCTCGCTCGACCGCTTCGTCGCCGATAGCCAGCGCCCGAAGTACGAGGAGTGGATGCGGCAGACGTTCGGGCCCGGTGCCGCGAAACTCGGCATGCTGCCGAAGCCGGGTGACGATCTCGATGCCGAGTCGAGCCGCGGCGACCTGTTGCGCGCGGCCGCGTGGTACGGGCGCGACCCCGAGCTCGTCAAGCAGTGCGTCCGGCTCGCGCCGAGGCGCGATGTCCCCGCCGCGATCCGCGGACTCGTGCTGATGGTCGCCGCCGATTCGAGCCCCCTGGCACACGCGTGGCTGTTGCGCGAGGTCAAGACCGAGGCCGACCGCAACCGGCGCGATGACATGTACCGCGCGCTCGCGGCGGTGCGCGATCCGAAGCGCGTCGAGGCTGCGCTCGAGCTGCTGCTCGATCCAAAGGTCGAGATCCGCGAGTCGCTGTGGATGCTGCTCGGCACCTCGACCGAGGCGACACGCAAGGTTGCGGAGAGGTTCGTGCGCGCGCACGAGGACGCCCTGCTCGCGCGGCTGCCGGATGATTCGGTGACCGGCATGGTCGGCCTGCTCGCGTCACTGTTCGCCGGCAGCTGCGACGCCGCGGTCCGCGACGACGCGCGGGCCTACACGGTCGCCCACTTCGGGAAGGTCGCCGGCGGCCAGCGCGTCATCGATCAGAGCTTCGAGGCGATGGACCAGTGCATCGCGAGCAGGAAGCTGCTCGAGCCCGCGCTGCACGCGTTTCTCGCCGGCCTGAAGCTGTGGAAGCCCGCGAAACGGTAGCCGTGTAACCGGCGCGCACGCGCCGCGCACAGTGGTTCTCGAGGAGCCGACGCGTCGTCGCTTCTCTGGAGGACCGCCCATGCCACGCCTGGCCATCGCCCTACCTGCGCTCTTCGTCTGCTCGACCGCGTCCGCGCAGTCGATCGCGCTCGACGAGTTTCGGCCCGCGCTCGACTCGCGCGGCTACCTCACGCTCAATGCCTCGGAGGTCCTCGGCAGCGGGGAGCTCTCGTTCGGGCTCGGCTCGCTGGAGTGGGGGCACCGCCTGCTGTCGTTCGAGAGTGGACCCGCGACGTACTCCGTCGACGACATGATCTCGGCGACGCTCGTCGCCGCGTTCGGGATTCGTGCCGGGATCCCGCTCGAGCTCGGCGCCTCGGTGCCGTTCACGATCGTCAGCGGCGAGCGTGGACCGGATGCGCTCGGCGACCCGGCGGACCCGAATGACGACCGGCGCTACCGGCTCGACGGCCAGGGCGTCGGCGACGTCGGGCTGCACGTCAAGGCGCACCTCGCGCGCATCGGCCGCGTCGGCATCGGCGCGCTCGCCAGCGTGTACATCCCGACCGGCAGCTCGCGTGATCCGTTCCTCGGCGAGGCCGCGACGACACCGCAGCTCGTCGCCATCGCCGACGCGGCGTTCGGGGACCTGCGGCTCGCGGTCAACGGCGGCGTGCGGCTGCGGCGAACGACCACGTTCATGGACACCGGCGAGGGCGGCGCACCCGCGACCATGGGATCGATCACCACGTCGACGGCGCTGCCGGTCGGGCTCGCGGCCGCGTACGGCATCGTGCCCCGCAAGGTCGAGCTCGTCGCCGAGGTGTTCGGCGCGGTTCCGATCGGCAGGCACGACGGCTACCAGTCGCTCGAGGCACTCGGCGGCGTGAAGGTCTACCTCGCCCGCAATTCCTACCTGTCGCTCGGCGCCGGCCGCGGTCTCGTGCCGGATCGCGCCGGCAATCCCGCGTTCCGCGGCGTGATCGGGATCGTGTTCGAGCCCAGGCCCGCGCAGCGCGCCGCCACCCATGTACCGGCGGAGCTCGTCGCCGAGGCACCGCCGCCGCCGCCCGAGGACGACCTGCCGCGCGACAGCGACAACGACGGGATCTTCGATCACGACGATCACTGCGACGACGTGATGGAAGACTACGACGGTATCGAGGATGACGACGGCTGCCCCGAGCGCGACCACATCATCGAGACCGAGACCGCCATCGTGCCACTCCAGCCGATCGAGTTCGAGTTCGACAAGGACGTGCTGCGCGACAGTGCCTATCCGATCCTCGACGAGGTCGTCCAGGCACTACGCGATAACCCCGACATCACGCTCGTCGAGATCGAGGGCCACACCGACGAGCAGGGCGGCGCGGCCTACAACCTCGATCTGTCGAAGCGTCGCGCCGCGACCGTGCTGCGCTACCTGGTCGATCACGGCATCGACGCACTCCGCCTCACGTCCGAGGGATACGGCGAGACGCGGCCGGTCGATCTGCACCACACCCAGGAGGCGTACCGGATCAACCGCCGCGTCGCGTTCTCGATCAAGCAGCGACGATGACCGCCGCTACGCGACGTCGAACGACTGCCAGCCCGAGTCGGGATCGTTGCCGGTCATGTCGAGACCGGCCTGGATCTCCCAGGTGTGCTCGATCATGCCGCCGCGCAGCGACGGGTTCGAGTTCGTCGGCAGCTCGAGCACGCCCTCCCAGCTGTACGTCTCGCCTTCCTTGAGGTCCTGCGCCCCGGCGATCGTGACGCGGTTCTCGTAGCTGATCTTCGAGCCGCTCACCTTCTCGTTGTTCTGCTTGAATTCGGCGCTCTCGGTCGCGCGAACGAGCAGGTACACCGCGCTGACCTTGCCACTCGCCTTCGCGGTCGCCTGCACCTGCACCGGTACCCCC
This sequence comes from Kofleriaceae bacterium, assembly GCA_036794935.1. Taxonomy (GTDB): domain Bacteria; phylum Myxococcota_A; class Polyangia; order Haliangiales; family Haliangiaceae; genus JABFXX01. Next base: position 28,145 of record DAIRFU010000008.1, read on the forward strand.
TGCCCCCGGCGTGCCGAGGGAACGTTGACGCGAACGGTGGCAGCGCCACCCGTGACCTTGTTCTTCAGATCCTTGAAAAAGCCCATAACTGTCCTCCACGGAGAGGAGCCGGGGGCCAAGCGGCGGTCGCACGAAAAGTGAAACAATCAGCGCGCGAGGTCGAAGACCTGGATCGGCCCCGTCGCGTGGCGCGGCGCCTCGAGCACCGCGAGGACCTCCGGAGCGGTCGGCTGGGGGAGCCTGGTATCGACCAGCTGCTGGGCGAGCTCGTGATAGAGCGGCGAGCTGGTGAGCAGCTGGTCGTGGCTGCCCTGGGCGACGATCTGGCCCTTGTCCATGACGAGGATGCGGTCGGCGTGGCGGACGGTCGACAGCCGGTGCGCGACGACGAACGTGGTGCGGCCGTCGCACAGCCGCCGCATTGCCTCGATCACCTGAAGCTCGGCGATCGTGTCGAGCGCCGCGGTCGGTTCATCGAGGATCTGGATCGGCGCCTGCTTGAGGAACGCGCGCGCGATGCTCAGGCGCTGCCGCTGCCCGCCAGACAGGCG
>DAIRFU010000808.1:0-1271 GCA_036794935.1 Kofleriaceae bacterium
CATCGCCTCAAGACCGAAGACCACGCGCGCGCCGGCGTGTTCATCGGCAACCCGTGCCGCGACGATCTCGAGGAGGCGGTCGCGCGCATCCCGACGCCGACCGTGCTCGTCAACGGCGTGTGCCGCCCCGATGACCAGATCGAGACCGTCGTCGCCGGCGACCTCATCGGTGCGTTCCGCGAGGGCGCGGCGATCGCGAAGCCGCTGTTCACCGTCGGTGCCCGGCCTGCCCCGCTCGTCCTCGCCTCGGATGCCTTGCCCGTCACGGCGTCGCTCTATCAGGCCGCCAAGATCGCGGCAGCGGTCGCGCCGCTCGTCGAGCCGGGCGGCACCCTCGCCATCGTCGCCCAGTGCCCGAACGGGACCGGTCCACTCGACACAGTCAACGACGCGATCCTTCGCATCGGCATCCTGCCGCGCCTGCCACCCGGCGCGCGCCTCGTGCTCGTCATCGATCTGGGCGAGGCCGTGACGAGGCAGACCCTGGTCGACTACGCTCCCTCCGTGGACGCGATCCTCGCCGCGACGACCGGACCGGTCACGATCGTGCCGCGTGCCAGCCAACTTATTTGTGAATCACGCTCATGATTGCCCGGGCTCTCGAATCCCTCTCGCTAGACCTCGCACTGGCCGAGAATCTTTCGGCTTTCGTCTCGCTCTTCGAGAAATGGAACCGCAGCATCAACCTCTCCGCGGCGTCGACGCGCGCCGAGATCACCGAGCATCTCGTCGATAGCCTCCACATCGTGCCGCACCTGCGCGGCCAGCCACGCGTCCTCGACGTCGGCTCCGGTGGCGGCTTCCCGGTCGTGGTCACCGCGATCTGCCTGCCGGACGCCTCCTTCACCTCGCTCGAGCCCGTCCACAAGAAGCACGCGTTTCTGCGCACCGCCGCGCGCGAGCTCCGGCTACCGAACCTCGATCCGCATGCGCAGCGGCTCGACGATCACGAGCCGCACGACTACGACGCCGCGATGTCGCGCGCGACGTTCGATCTCGTCGAGTGGCTCGCGACCGGCTCTCGCTATGTCCGTCCCGGCGGCATCGTGCTCGGCTTCGAAGGCGTGCCCCGTGACTTGCCGGCTGGTGCCGAGCGCCATCCCTACGACCTCGGCGACAAGCAGCGCTCGATCATCGTGTCGAGTCGGCCCACCGATTAGCGTCGACGTTCCACGTGCAACGTCCGTCTGCCGCGACACCAGGAGCACTGGTCCCGGCACGACTCGGGTGCCTCATCGTAATACTCGACGAGATCGGCCCCTTGGCGCTGT
>DAIRFU010000808.1:1371-3017 GCA_036794935.1 Kofleriaceae bacterium
CCGAGGCAGGCGCGCGCCCGCCGTCCGAGCACCGTCCGAGCACCGACCGAGCACCGTCCGAGCGCGAGGCCGGCGGGTGATGTTCCACGTGGAACGCCAGGCGCGACCGCTACCGAATCAGCGGGTCGAGCGCGGCGAGGTCAGTACCGAACAGAATGACATTGCCCTTCCACGCGTGAAGGATCTGGTCGCGGTTGCTGCGGGCGAACTCCAGGTCCTCATCGGGCCGCCGGGACAACACGAGCGCGGCAATGCGGAGGCCATCCCGCTCGACCGCCTCGATGGTCAGCAGGCTGTGATTGATGGTCCCGAGCCCGGCCCGCGACGCGATCACGACCTCGCCGCCGAGCCGCCGGGCGAGCCCGGACATGTCCTCGTCGTCCGTGATCGGAACGCGCCAGCCCCCGGCACCCTCGACGAGGACCAGATCGGCATCGGGGACGCTCGAGGCGGTCGCGACGATCGCGTCCAGGTCGATCTGCGTCGATTCGGCGGCAGCGGCGACCCGGGGCGCACGCGGCTTCTCGAGCTGATAGAGGCCGCGTAGCGGACCGGTCTGCCAGTTGCCGGCAGCCTCGGTGATGATCTCCTGGTCGGGCCCGAGACGGCGCCCGTCGACCAGATCGCAGCCGGTCTCGATGGGCTTGAACGCGAAGACCTTCTTACCGAGCCCCCGGGCGCGTCGCGCGAGGGCCGCGGTGACGAAGGTCTTGCCTGCCCCGGTATCCGTACCGGTGATGAAGAGCCGTTGCATGGAGTCTCCTGAGTTCTCTCGTTACGGGAACGACGGCGGGTGGCGCTACAGGGACGTTTGGCGCCCGACGGTCTCGCGGATGGCAGCCGTCGTCGCCTGCTCGAGTAGTGCGACTTCCTCGGAGCGAATGCTGAGCGGCGGCATCCAGACGACCACGTCGCCCAGCGGCCGCAGGATCACGCCGTGCTCGCGCGCGCGATCGCAAACCTCGGCGCCGAGAGCCCGGCCGGCTACGCCGGCGAGCTCGATCCCCGACATCAGGCCGCAGCGCCGGATCTCCTTGATCCCGGGGAGCCGCGCGATGCGCTCGAGGGCGGCGGCGAGCTCGGGGATCCGTGCTTGCGCGTTGGCCAGCGTGGACTCCTGGAGCAACCGGAGGGACTCGATGCCGACGGCGCACGCGAGCGGGTTCGCGGTGTACGTGTGGCCGTGGAAGAAGTGCTTGCCCTCGGCGCGCCGACCGAGGAACGCCGAGTAGACCTCCTCGGTCGTCAGCGTCGCGGCGAGCGGCAGGTAGCCACCGGAGATGCCCTTCGCGAGGCACATGAGGTCGGGCTGGACCTGCTCCTGCTCGCACGCGAACATCGTCCCGGTCCGCCCGAAGCCAGTCGCGACCTCGTCGAGGATGACGTGGACGTCGTGGCGGCGGCAGAGCTCGGCGGCCTTCGCGAGAAACCCGGGCGGGTGGACGAGCATGCCGGCGGCACCCTGGATCAGCGGCTCGAACACGAACGCCGCGATCTCGAACGCGCGGCGGTCGAGCTCCTCCTCGAGCCGGCGAAGCGCGGCGCTGCCGTCGGTGCCCGCCGGCGTCGGGATCGGGATGCTCTGCACGAGCAGCGGACCAAAGATGCGATGAAAGACATCGATGCCGCCGACGCCGACCGCGCCG
>DAIRFU010000809.1:0-3017 GCA_036794935.1 Kofleriaceae bacterium
TGGATCTTCGCCTGCTCTTGCAGCAGCAAGCCTCGCGAGACTCGCCGCGCGCGCTCGCGTTCCCGGGGAAAGTCCTCATCAAGCTCGTCACCCACATCGGCGGTCGGCGATTGGTTGAATCCGTTGCTCCTGTGCCTGATCTCTCGATCCATCTGCCCCTCCTCGCTGCACGCGCCCGCCAGGGTGCGCGCCATAGTACGTCTCGACCCTCGAACGGCTGCCGCCGCTCGCGTGTGCATTTTGTTGGTCGAGCTCTCGGTGTTCTCGGCCGGGCTGCTCCGCGGTTGCGTGAAAGCGGCAGATGCGCGTTTTTGTTCGAGTTCACGGTGGCTAGACGCGGGCAGGCGAAAAGGACGCAACAGACTGCGGCAGCGGTCGAGAACAGGCCCATGACGGCGTCCCATCGATGGCAGTATCGTTCCGTTATGAAGCTGACTTGGTTGTTGGTGGTGGCCGCGGTCGGGTGCACGAGGCCCAATCCGGCCGTGTGCTGTCTCGATCCGGCGGACTGCAAAGAGGTCGGGATCTCGGAGGTGCGCGGCTGCAACGCGGGCCTCGCGTGCGTCGAGCATCAGTGTGTCGTGCCGAGCTGCGCGATGGCCGGCTGCGAAGCAACGGCACCTGTGTGCAACGTCACCACGGATGTGTGCGAGGGGTGCGCCGATTCGAGCGAGTGCGATCGGTTCGCCGACACGAAGGTCTGCGACACGAGCACGGGCGGCTGCGTCGAGTGCGTCGGGGCAAGCGATTGCCCGGCCGAGAGGCCGGTGTGTGACGCGAGCGCCTGTCGCGCGTGCACGCTGGATTCGGAGTGTCCGTCAGGTGCGTGCGGCGATGACGGTGCATGCGTCGCGGAAGACGCCATCGTCTACATGGATCCGGCCGGCGTCGATACCGGTTCCTGCTCGAAGGCGGCGCCGTGCCGTACGTTCGCGTACTCGGTGCCGAAGACGTCAGCGGCGCGAAACCATCTGTTGCTGTTGCCGGGCGCGTACGTGGAGTTCGACATCAGGATCACGCCACAGAACACGACAGCCCGTCCGCTGTACATTCATGGCGGAGGGGCAAGCATCTCGCTCCCACAGGGGAACGAGGGCGCAATCTTCGACGTCTCCGTGGAGGCCTACGTGCGGCACCTGGAGTTCTTCAACAGCTCCGGTAACGGTGTGCATCTGGGCGGCGTCGAACCGATCACGGCAGAGGACATCACCGTGCATGGCGGCTTCCGCGGGTTCTCGACGGCTGGGCCGGTCACGCTGCGCGACATCCACGTCGACGGTGCTACCTACGGAATCGACGTGGCGACAGGTGACCTCACGATGTAGCGCGGCGTGATCGAGGGTGGCACCAACGCGGTTCGAGGCCAGGCCAATATCCTCGTGCACCTCACGAACGTCCTCGTGTTCGGAACGTCGGAGCGAGCGATCGAGCTTCCGCTCTCCGACGGTACGATCGAGTTCACCACCGTCGCAAATTCAGGCACGGATACCGGCACGGGCCCGCGGGCGGTGAGCTGTTCCAGCAACATCGTGGTCCGATCGACGATCGTCTGGGCCCCCGGGACGACCGCACGTGTTCCGATCGAGGGTTGCAATGCCACGACGTCGATCGCGGGCCCGACGACTGCCGCGGGCATCATGAACGTCGATCCGAAGTTCGTCGCGCCAGCGAGCAATGACTTCCATCTAGATGCCAACAGTCCGGCGCGCGATGCGGTCGACGACGGTCCCGCGACGGACTTCGAAGGTGATGCGCGTCCTCAAGGCGCGCGCTCTGATATTGGCGCCGACGAGGCACGGCCGTAGCCGAAACGACAAACGCGCCCACGTGGGCGCGTCTGCTTCGAACACAGAGCAGGTTTGGCCTAGAACAGAACGCCGACGCAGCTCGCGAGATCGAAGAACATGAACGCGAGCGCCTTTTCCTGCGGCGTGAGCGGGCTGGTGTCGCACTGCCCGGGGTAGCCAGGGCTGCCGGGGTTGGAGCTGGAATCTGCGGACACGTGCATATCCGAGAACACGACCTTACCGCAGCGTTGATCGGCCGGCGCTTCGTTGGGGGTGGTGAACTGGAACATCTGCGGCGCCATGTTCGGCTGGTAATAGACCCACCGCTCGGCCTTGGTCTCGTCGACGGAGGTCACGGTCTGGCGGCCCTCGTTGACGATGATTTCGCCGCGGTTCGTGGAGCCCATGACGTTGAGCATCCAGGTCGCGAAGGCAGTGCCCTTCGGGTTGCTCTGCTCGTCGATGATGTCGGTAGCGGGATCACTGGTATTGCCGCCGTTGCTCCAGTTCGCGATCGAAGGCCAAACCGCCGGCGCTTGGTTCCCGCCACCCTCCGTCGAGCCTTCGATCCAGATGTTGTGCCAGTGCGACATGAACACGCGGCCACCGAAGTCGGCGTACGCCTTCACGGCGTCCATGGCGGCCTGCGACTTGCTCGCCGGATACTGGCCGCCCTCGCACGAGAAGAACACGATGTCGTACTGCTTCAGCTTGTCGACATCGTTCCAGAGCGTTGTCGCCGCGCTGAACATGCCGCCCGCATCGAAGCGGTCCTCGCCCTGTCCACCGATGCCTTCGTCGGTGAAGAGGTTCACGCGGCCGTCACCGCTGTCACTGGTGATCTCGGCGAGGTCGATGCCGAGCTTCGGAAGCAGGCACTCGAGCGCATCCGCATTACCCGTCGTGATCGCGATCTTCGGCATGTCACCTTCCGACTTGTTCTTGGGAAGGCGCGTCTGCTGGGCATCGAGAGACGTATCGGCGCACTCGGCGACGGCGGGGATCGTGATCTGGCGCCGCCACTTGCCGCTCGCGATGACGAGCGGAATGTCGGCACCCGACGGTGCACCCGACAGCACGAAGTTGCCAGCCTCGTCCGTCGTGGCGCGGACGATCGGCGAGCCCGGCAAATTATCGTCGCAACGCGCGCACTCGGCGCCATCGGTCATCGGCGGCACCGGTGCATTCGGCACGTAGACGTTCACGCCGTAGAGCGGCAGCGTGCCGTTC
>DAIRFU010000810.1:0-3010 GCA_036794935.1 Kofleriaceae bacterium
CTCGCGAAGCTGCGACTGGGGAAGCTCGCGCCCCCCCCCGAGCCCGAGCCCGAGCCCGAGCCGCTGCCGGCGGCCGAGGCGAATGACGGCGAGGAGCTGTTCGCGTTGCTCTTCGACGGCGAGCTCGGCGAGGAGGATCAGAAGACGAAGGACGGGCAGAGGCCGCTCGATTTCGGTGAGCTGACGGAGATCGATCCCGAGGACTCGGGCGTCGTCTCGGTGCAGGACGTCAAGCTCGTCAACAAGAACCGCGAGAAGGCAGCCGCGGCGCGCCAGGCGATCGCCGCCGAGTACCAGCGCATCCAGGGCGCCGATCACTACGCCGTGCTGCTGATCGACCGCGACTCCGACCGCGACGACGTCGACGCCGGGTTCCAGGTCAAGCTCGCGTTGCTCGAGCGGATGACCGAGACCGTCACCGATCCGCACGACCGCGCGAAGCTCGACAAGATCATCTCGCGCTACAGCGAGGCCCGCGCGACGCTCCTCGATCGCGGCAAGCGCGCCGCGTACGATCGCGACCTCGCGGGTGGCGAGCTGGTCGAAGGCCCGCCGTCGATCGATACCGAGCTCCACTTCCGCATGGCCGAGGAGCTGATGGCGAAGAGGCAGTGGGATCAGGCGATCGGCCTCATCAGGACCGTGATCGCGAACGCGCCGAACGAGGCCGGCTATCACGCGGCACTCGGCTGGGCGACGTGGCACGCGGGCAACGCGCAACCGGCCGCCGCCGACGCCGCGCACGGTCACCTGAACCACGCACTCGCGGTCAACCCGGACCATCCGGCGGCGCACGACTACAAGGGACGCATCGACGCGGCGCTGCGCGTCGACGACGCCGTCGCCGTGTTTCACCTCGAGCGCGCCCTCGATCTCGATCCGCAGCGCGGCGAGGCGCTGGCCACGCTCGAGGGACTGCTCGTCGCCCGCGGCGAGCTGCGCCGGCTCGAGCGCATCCTCAAGCGCCTGGTGTTCCGGCTCCGCGGCAAGACCCACACGATCGAGGCCGCCGCGTGGGCGCGGCTCGCGCGCCTCTACCTCGAGCACCTCGACGATTCCGCCGCCGCCGCCGCCGCGCTCGGCAACGCGCGCAAGCTCGCACCGAGCCACCCCGAGGTGATCGAGCTCGCGCAGCGCGTCGAGCGCCGCCGGCCGCCCGAGCCGCCGCGTGCGGGCTGGCGCGAGGCCCTCGACGACGCGAGCACCGGCGCCGCGCTCGTCACCAGCACGGCCGCCGCCGGCCACGCCGACGCCGCGTTTCTCGCCGCATCGACGATGGTCGCGCTCGGCACCGCGGATGACACGATGGGTGCGCTGTACGAGCAGCATCGCCTGCGCAGCATCGCGCTGCCGGGCGGCACCGCCGGCTCGGTCCAGCTCGGGCCCGAGGACTGGGCGCTGCTCCGTCACAAGGACGATGGTGTCGAGCTCGGCGCGCTGCTCGAGCTGGTCTCCCCGGCGGTCCACGCGCTCGCACCGATGACGCTCGCCGACAGCGATCTCGATGCCGGGCAGCGCGTCACCGAGCCCGAGCTGCCGGCCGTGTTCGCGCGCCTCAAGCAGCAGCTGACCGGGCTGCTCGGGATCGGCGATGGCGTGCCGATCTACGCGCGCACCGAGCTCGGCTTCCAGATCCATGTGGTCGCGTGCGATCCGCCGGTGCTCGTCGCCGGCGACGAGGCGCTCACCGCGCCCGAGCGGCCCGATCTCGTGTTCCGGCTCGCGCGCGCGTTGACGTTTCTGTGGCCGGGGCGCGCGGTCGGTGCGTCGCGGCCGGGCCGCGTGCTCAAGGCGATCGTGCTCGCGATCGTGCGCGAGGCCACCGGCTCCGCGCTCGGCAAGGACGAGCCGCTCGCACCGCACGCCGACGAGGCCATCGCGATGTTGCCGACGCCGGTGCGCGAGCAGGCCCGTGCCGCGGCGCTGCGCCTGCTGTCGCTCTCGGGCGGCGGCCTCAACCTGTCGCTGTGGGCGCGCGCGTTGACGCGCACCGCCGATCGCGCGGGCATGCTGCTGTGCGGCGACGTCCCGGCCGCGATCGCGGGCGCCAAGGAGATGGGCGATCTGGACCGCGACCTCGTCGATTTCGCGTTCAGCGCCGCGCACGTGGCACTGCGCCGGCAACTCGGCATGTCGAGGGGCTAGATCCCGCGCTATATAGGGAGCGCCATGACCCGCGAAGATTCCGAGCTGATCTACGACTGGAACTCGGTCGAGAAGGTGGCGGCGCTATCTCCGAAGCGCCGGATCCAGTTCCTCGACGAGACGCTGCGCGACGGTATCCAGTCGCCCTCGGTCGTCGACCCCGCGATCGATGACAAGCTGCGCATCGTCGATCTCGCGAACGATCTCGGCATCGACACGATGGACATCGGGCTGCCGGGCGCGGGCAAGCGCGCGGTCGAGGATGTGACGACGATCGCCGAGCACATCCACAACGGCAAGCTGCGCGTCAAGGCGTCGTGCGCGGCGCGCACGCACATCAACGACGTCCAGGCGATCGTCGACATCTCGCAGGCCGTCGGCATCGAGATCGAGGTGCTGTGCTTCATCGGCTCCTCGCCGATCCGCCAGTACGCCGAGGACTGGGACCTCGCGCGGATGATGAAGCTGTCCGCCGACGCGATCGATCTCGGTCGCAAGTACAACCTGCCGGTCGCATACGTCACCGAGGACACCACGCGCTCGCGGCCCGAGGTGCTGACCAAGCTGTTCACGAACGCGGTCGAGCACGGCGCGTCGCGGCTGATCGTGTGCGACACCGTCGGCCACGTCACGCCGGACGGCATCCGCAACCTGCTCAAGTTCACGCGCAACGTGCTCGACGGCATGGGCCGGCCCGACGTCGGCATCGACTGGCACGGCCATAACGATCGCGGCCTGGGTGTCGTCAACTCGATCTTCGCGATCGAGTACGGCGCCGATCGCATCCACGGCACCGCGCTCGGGATCGGCGAGCGCGTCGGCAACGCGGCGCTCGATCAGATCATGCTCAACCTCAAGCTGCTCG
>DAIRFU010000811.1:0-3009 GCA_036794935.1 Kofleriaceae bacterium
CAAGCGCGAGCAGGCCGAGCACGATCCGCTTCGTCCAGCGCAGCACGCGCTTCATCAGAACGCCTCGCCGAGGCTGAACAACAAGCTCCACCGCTCGCCCGCGAGCGGCTCGCCGGGACCGGTGCGGTTGAGCCGGTACGCGAGGTCGAGCCGGATCGGTCCGATCGGCAGGTAGTACGGCCGCAGGCTGAGCCCGGTGGCCCAGTGCAGGTGGCCGAGATCGAGATCGCCGGGCTCGTTCGTGACGTCGCCGCCGTCGAGGAACGCCGCGGCGCCCATGTCGATGCCGAACAGCACGAACGGAACGCGCAGCTCGACGCCGGTCTCGACCAGCCCGGCACCGCCGACGGGGACGCTGATCGGATCGCCGTCGGCGTCGGTGCCGACCGCGGTCGGCGACAGGTGGCGCTCGGGGAACCCGCGCTGGCTCGACGCACCACCCGCGTAGAAGCGCTCGGTCGGCGCGACGTCGCCACGGATCACGCCGACGCGGGCACGCGCGGCGAGCACGGCCCGGCCGACGGGCACGTAGCCACGCAGCTCGGGCATGAGCTGGAGGTAGTCGTACGCGCCGCCCGCGTAGGCGCCGCCGTGGGTCACGCGCAGCTCTGCATAGAGCCCGAGGTGCGGCTCGATCGGGTTGTCGCGATAGTCGACCGACACCGTCTCCGAGAACGCGCCGAGCCGCTCGACATGATCGATGCCGAGCGCCATCGCGGTCGCCGCGTCGACGGCGGGGCTGACGTCCGCGAAGTCGTAATAGCCGAGCTGCCAGCCGATGCGTGCCTGCACGCGCCGGTTCGCGAGCGGCAAGCTGGCGCCGAGCCGCACGCGCGCGCCGGTGGTCGTGTACGCCTCGAGCTTGAGGTAGTCGAGGCCGCCCTCGAGGTCGGCGGTGAGGTTCGGGTACAGCAGGTCTTGCTGCACGGCGGTGCCCAGCAGCCGGATGCGCGGTTCGTACTCACAGCTCCAGATCTCGAGGACGCCGCAATGGTCTCGCAACACGGTATACGCGGGACGGAATTCCACGCCCAGTGTGGTCAGCGGCGTTGGCCACCCGGCGTGCGTCAGACTCCCTCGTAGACGGCCCTGGTACGTCAGCGTGTCGAAGCCGGCACCGACACCGGCGCGTGCCTCCCAGCGCTTCGCCTCGGCGAGCACGATCTTGACCGGGATCACGGTGCCCGTCGCCATCCGGTCGGCGTCGATGCGGACGGAGGCGAACCGGCCCATGCCGTAGATTGCCTGCTGCGCCTGGGCCACCTTCTTCGTCGAGTACAGGTCGCCCTCGTGGATCGGGATCCGGTTGCGCGCGGCCTCGGCGAGCGAGCCCTCGACGCCGCTGACCGTGATCGCGCCGAACCGGACCTGCTCGCCGGGATCGATCGCGTAGCGCAGCGTCGCGTACGCCTTGCCGCGGTCGGCGAGCACCCTGGCGTCGAGCTGCGCATGCGCGTAGCCGGCGTTCTCGACCATCGCGAGCAACGGCGCCTTGGCGGCATCGAAGATGTCGTAGTCGAACGGCTCGCCGTTCTCGACCGCCACCACGGCGCGCGCCTCGTCGTACGGGATCTCCGCAGGCAGCCCGGTGATCACGACGGAGACCGCCGCGCGCGGCCCCTCGACGACGGAGAACACGAGCGTGATCGCGTCGCCCTTGCGCTCGATGCGCGGCGTCACCTTCGCCGAGAAGTAGCCACGCCGCTGGTACAGACCGGTGATGCGCTCGGTGTCGAGCGCGAGCTGGTACTCGTCGAGCGAGCGCGCCGCGTCCAGGTTGCGCTTGAGCGCGAGGCCGGAGAGCAGGCCTTCGTGGCTCAGGTGATCGACGCCCTCGAAGCGGATCGCGGCGAGATAGTCCGCACCCGGCCTGCGTGGCCGCCTGGGCGAGCCGCCGCACGCGGCGACGACCGCCAGTACGGTAAGCGCTCGCAAGAGGGACATCCCGTGATAGTACGCGGCCATGCCTGGTTCGAAGACGTTGTACGCCGTGCTGTTCTTCACCGCACTGGCCGCCGCGCCGCAAGCTGCGGATGCCGCGCGAGGCCTGACCATCGACGACATGCTCGCGATGCAGCGGGTCTCCGATCCGGCGGTGTCGCCCGACGGCACGTGGGTCGCGTTCTCGGTGCGCGAGACCGACTTCGCTGCCAACCGCGGGCGCTACGACATCTGGCTCGCTGCTGCCGACGGCAGCTCGGTCACCCAGCTGACCACCGACCCGGCCAACGACGAGGGCCCGCAGTGGTCCGCGGACGGCCGCTGGATCTACTTCAGCTCGACGCGCGATGGGACCGCCCAGGTCTGGCGCATCCGGCCGCACGGCGGCGAGGCCGAGCAGGTGACGAAGGTCGGCACCGCCATCAACGGCTTCAAGCTGATGCCGGACGGCAAGCGGCTCGTGCTCGCGATCGACGTCTGGCCGGGCACGCGCTCGGTCGCCGAGTCGCTGAAGCGCGACGCGGCCGCGGCTGCGTCGAAGGTCACCGTGCACGCGGCCGACCAGCTGCTGTTCCGCCACTGGGATACCTGGGAGGACGGCAAGTACTCGCACCTGTTCCTGTGGACCTCGGACACGGCGATGCGCGACCTGACACCCGGCGCGATCACGGACACGCCGATTCATCCGTTCGGCGGCATGGAGGAGGTGGCGGTCTCGCCCGACGGCAAGTGGGTCGCGTACGTCGCGCGCGTCGGTGGCCGCCAGATCGCGTGGACGACGAACTCCGACGTGTTCCTCGTGCCGACCGACGGCCGCACCCGCACCCTGAACGTCACGGCGGAGAACAAGGCGTATGACTTCGATCCGGTGTTCTCGCCGGACAGCAAGACGATCGGGCTCCTCCAGCAGAAGCGGCCCGGCTTCGAGGCCGACCGCCAGCGCATCTCGCTCTACGACGTGCGGACGAAGAAGCTGCGCGTCATCACCGAGCAGTGGGACCGCTCGGCCGGCGAGGTGACGTGGAGCGCCGACGGCAAGACGATCTACACGGCAGCCGATCACATCGG
>DAIRFU010000812.1:0-3001 GCA_036794935.1 Kofleriaceae bacterium
ATGAGTGGGACGAGCAGCTCGTAGCTGCCGGCCATCTCGCAGACGAAGATGACGGAGGCCAGCGGGGTGTTCGCGATGCCACCGTAGAACGCGCCCATACCGACGAGCGCGAACGCGCCGGGCTGGATCGTGGGATCGTTGAGGATCAGCCGCGCGGCGAGCCCGAACGCGCCGCCAAGGGTGGCACCGATCGCGAGGGCCGGCGCGAAGTCACCGGCGCTGCCGCCGGTGCCGATCGTGAGGCTGGTCGCCAGGATCTTCGCGACGCCGAGCAGGACGAGCACCTCGACGGCCTGCCACCCGGTCGAGAGCCAGTCGGCGCCCGTGATCGCGATCTGCGCCAGGCCGTAGCCGCCGCCCAGGATGCCGACGCCGCGATCGCCGCGACCGAGAAACGGCGCGAGGAAGTGGATGATGAGGACGACGATGATGCCGAGCGCCAGGCCACCGATGGCGGGCCGGACCCACTCGGCGATCGGGAGCTTCGCCGTGATGCGCTGGGTCGCGCGGATCGCGGCGACGAACAGCGAGGCCGCCAGCGACATGACGAGCGCGAGCCCGATGAACAGCGGGATGTGTTGCGGCCGGAACGCGTACGGCGTGAGGTGACCGAACATCGTGCTCTCACCGAACACGGTGATGGCGACCGAGTACGCGATGACGGAGGCGAGGACAGCGGGGATGAGCGCTTCGGCCTCGAAGTCGTCGCGGTAGAGCATCTCGATCGCGAGGAGCGCGGCGCCCAGTGGCGTGCGGAACACGGCGGAGATACCCGCGGCGATGCCCGCGACCATGAGGACGCGACGCTCGCGCTCGGAGACCTTCAGGTAGCGGCCGACGACCGAGCCCAGCGCGGCGCCCAGATGCATCGTCGGCCCTTCACGGCCGCCCGAGCCGCCGCTGCCGAGCGTCGCGATCGAGGCGAGCGGCTTGACCCAGAGGACCCGGCGGCGCACCACGCCATTGTCGTGGTGGAACGCATCGATCGTCGCGTCGCCACCACCGCCGCGGCACTCGGGTGCGAACCGCATGAGCGCGCCACCGACGAGCGCGCCGAGTGCCGGGATCAACACGAGCAGCCAGAGCCGGAGAGAGGGGACCTCGACGTGCTCCCACACGCGTTCGCCCGCGGCCCGTAGCGGCTCGTAGCCCGCGAGTGTCTCGAGCAAGAGGTCCTGCGTGAGCCCTGCTCCCGCGAAGAACAGGCAGCCGAGGATCCCGGCGCCGAGGCCGACGGCGGCGGCGTGGAGCAACGTGCGCCCGACGATCTGGAGCTCCAGCGGCTCGGTCGGCCGGATCCAGCCGACGAGCCCGACCATACCGCGCGCGCTGCGCAGCATGGCGGCCGTGGCCGCCGCGAATGCGCTGGCGTTCTTCTCGGGGGACGGGTTCTGCTTTGTCAACGTTCGCTTCCTCCGCCGCGTGCGGAGCTGACGAACCTTACACCGTCCCCGCGCAGAAGTGCCTTCTGCACCTTGCCCATCGCATTGCGCGGTAGCTCGTCCACGAATCGGACCTCCCGCGGGCGCTTGTGCGGCGACAGGCACTGCGCGACGTGCTGCTCGAGCGCGGCGGGCTCGACCGGGGTGCGCGCGACGACGAACGCGACGATCCGCTCACCGAGATCGGGATCGGGGACGCCGATCACCGCGGCGGCCGCGACGGCCGGGTGATCGAGCAGCGCCGACTCGATCTCGACGGCGCCGACCTTGAAGCCGCCGCACTTGATGATGTCGCTCGAGCGCCGGCCGACGATGCGGAGCTGGCCGTCTGCGGTGCGCGCCGCGATGTCGCCGGTGTAGAACCAGCCATCGGTGTCGAGGACGGCGCGGGTCGCGTCGTCGCGGTTGAGGTAGCCCGCGAAGACGTTCGGGCCGCGCACCGCGATCTCGCCGGTAGCCTCCGCGTCGGGCGTGTCGATCGGCTGGCGAGAATCGTCGACGAGGCGAAGCTCGATGCCATCGAGCGGCGGCCCCACGCAGCCGGCGCGCCGATCGCCGTCCTGGCGCGCCGAGCACAGGATGAGGGTCTCGGTCAGACCATAGCGCTCGATCGCGCGCTGCCCCGTGTGCTGCTCGATGCGGCGGTGCTCGCGCGGCGAGAGTGGCGCCGAGCCGCTGACGAGCAGGCGCGCGCCACGCAGGGCATCGGCGATCGCCGGCGTGACATCGGCCGCATCGCACAGCCGGTGGTACATGGTCGGCACCGCGAACAGCATCGCACTGCCGTGCGCGGCGTGATCGTGGACCGCGCTGGCGAGCTGCTGCGGATCGAAGCGCGGCACCCAGTGCAGTGCCCCACCCCGCCGCAGACTGCCGAACAGCCCGAGCACGAGGCCGTGGACGTGAAACATCGGCAGCGCGTGCACCACGACATCGTCGGCGGACCACGCCCATGCGCGCGCGAGCGCGTCGAGGTTGCTCGCGATGTTGCGATCGGTGATGAGCGCGCCCTTCGGCATCCCGGTCGTTCCCGAGGTGTAGAGCACGAGCGCAGGCACGCCGCGGATCGCCGAGATCGGCAGCGCCTCGCTGGCTTCGCCGCGCTCGAGCGTGATGCGCATTGGCTCCGGGGCACCGGCTGTACCGGCGAGCGCGTCGACGTCGGCGGCGACGCACACGCGGGGCGCCGAGTCGGCGAGCACGTTGGCAAGCTCGCGTGTGCCGAGCTTCGGATCGAGCGGCACCGAGACGTAGCCCGCGGCGGCGTGCGCGACGAACGCGACCAGGGTCTCGAGCGCGGGCTGGGTCCACACGCCGATCCGATCGCCGGCCGTCGCGCCCCGGGCGGCGAGCGCGGCGACGTGATGCGCGCACGCGGCCGCGAGCTCGCGCTGATCGAGCGTGCGGTCACCGACACGAAGCGCGAGCCGATCGGTTGGACAGGAGAACCACGGGAACAGCGTGTCCATCGCCCGATGGAGTACCATCGACTCGAGCTCAGATGCCTGCCCCCACGCTCGAGGGTTCGTGCCACTGCGGCGCGGTCGTGATCGCGATCG
>DAIRFU010000813.1:0-3001 GCA_036794935.1 Kofleriaceae bacterium
CCTCGTCGAGCTCGTGGGTGACGAGCACGATCGTGGTGCCGGCCGCGGCCAGCGCGCGCAGCGTCGCGAGCAGACCATCGACCTCGATCGGCGCGAGGACCGCGGTCGGTTCGTCGAGGACGAGCAGCTTCGCACCCTGGTGCAGCGCGGCCACGATCTCGGCGCGCTGCGCGGAGCCGAGCGAGAGGTCGGCCGTTCGCGCCCACGGTTCGATCGGTAGCCCGATCTTCGCACCGAGCTCCGCCAGCGCGCTCGCGGTCGGCGCGAGCTCGAGCAGCGGCCCGCGCTGCGGCTCGAGACCGAGCACCGCATTCTCGACGACGCGCAGCGTGCCGGCGAACGCGCCGTGCTGCTGGACGATCCCGATCCCCGCCGCACGCGCGGCCGCCCGGTTCCACGCGCGCAGCTCGACCGTGCGCCCGTCGATCGCGAGCGCACCGGCATCGGCCGCGAGCACGCCGGCGAGGATGCGGACCAGCGTGCTCTTGCCGGCACCGTTCTCGCCGACCAGCGCGTGCACGGTGCCGCGCGCGATCGCGATGCGCGCCTCGTGCAGCACCTCGGCGCGTCCGAACCGCTTGGTGATCGTCGCGTCGACCAGCCGCGCGGGTGCGCTCGTCTCCGTCATCGGGAGGGCACCACGATCGTGCCGGCGATGATCTTCTCGCCGAGCGCCTTCACGCGCTGGACGACCTCGGGCGGCAGCAAGCGGCCGAGGTTGTGCTCGTCGGCGACGAACGTGACGCCGTGCTCGGCGAGGCCGAGCTCGTGGACGCCGCCGCGAAAGCTGCCGTCGATCACGTCCTGGATGATGTCGACCACCGCGACGTCGACGCGCTTGACCATGCTGGTCACCACGCAGCACGGTGCCGCCTGGTACTGATCGGAGTCGACGCCGATCGCGCGCGCGCCACGCTGGCGTGCCGCCGCGAACACGCCATCGCCCGTCTTGCCGGCGGCGTGAAAGATGATGTCGGCGCCCTGCCCGTACTGCGCGGCGGCCAGCTCCTGACCGAGCGGTGGATCGGCGAATGCCTTCGGCTCGCTCCCCGCATACGCGCCGAGCACGCGGCAGCGCGGGCACACGTGGTGGACGCCCGCCTCGTAGCCCGCCTCGAACTTGCGGATCAGCGGGATCCGCATGCCGCCGACGAAGCCAACGATCTTCGTGTGCGTCACCAGCCCCGCGATCGCGCCGACGAGGAAGCTGCCCTCGTGCTCGCGGAACCGCAGGCCGGCGAGGTTGGGCAGCTCGCCCACGCCGGGGGATGGCGTGTAGTCGATGCCGGCGAACTTGACCGCGGGGAACTGCCTGGCGAGCCGCTCGAGATCCGGCCCGAAGATGAAGCCGACGCCGATCACCAGGTCGACGCCGCGGGCCGCGAGCGAGCGCAGCGCCGCCTCGCGATCCGCGCCCTCGCTCGGCTCGATGTACTCGACCTGGACGCCGAGCTCCCGCTGTGCGCGCTCGAGCCCGCGCCATGCCGCCTCGTTGAACGACTTGTCGTTCTTGCCGCCGATGTCGAACACCAGCCCGACGCGGATGCCCGTGCCCGCCGCGGTCTCGCGCGACGGCACGAACACCGCGCCCGCGATGACGAGCGCGAGGTTGACCGCGACGAGACCGGCGATCAGGCGCGCAGGCGTCACGCCGCGCAGAGTAGCTCAGAGAATGATGGGACCCGAGCAGTCGGCAACCGAGTTCGCGTTGAACTTGATCGTCCAGGAGAACAGGTAGCCATTGTCGATCGGCCACAGGTCGGTCACGACAAACCTCCACTGGCCGTTGAGCGGAGTGCCCATGAACTGCGCCCACGGATCGGCCGCCGCGTAGTCACCCGGAGGCACCTGCGGCGACGTACCACCGAGGCAGGTCGGCGCGGAGCTCATGCCCGTCCCGTTGTTCGCAAACTCGAGCATCGTCGGGTTCGTCGCGGTCGGCTTCCAGCAATACAAGTCGCCGGTCCCGGCTGCAGGCGCCCCCTCGTCACAGTCGTTGGCCTGGCCGAGATAGGCCTCGCCGCCCTCGCGGCCGAGGAACTTCTGGAGGCGCACGACCTGCCCGCCGGGTGCGACCAGGCGGATCTCGATGTCGCGCATCCACGAGTGCTCCATGACCGCGCACACCGACTCGATGATCGAGGTGTCGTCGAACAGCTGATTCGGTCCGAACCCGATCACGTCGAGCGTCGACGTGTACGAGTCGTGGCATTCTTTCTCGATGCAGTTCGGCGTCGAGCCCGAGCACTGTGCGTCCGTGCTGCACGTGGTTCCGATGATGCCGTCGGGCAGCACGATGCCCGTGCCCTCGTCGGTGGCGACTTCGCCGCACACCGGGCACTCGCCGACGCCCGAGCAGTCTGGATCGGTGCAGTCCATGAGCCCGTCGCAGTCGTTGTCAAACACATCGCTGCACGTCTCCGGCGTCGCTTCGGCGCCCGTCGACACGCATGCCGCGGAGTCCACACCACCACCCTGCTGATCGTCGTCGTCGCCCGAGTGTCTCGCGCCCGGTCCGCACGCAACGCTGAGACTTACGAGGATGACGATGATGTGCCCGTACTTCATGTGGACTCCCTTGCCGCGTCTGCACCGCAGCGGACGCGAAGATAAGGCGGGACGGCACCGCCTACACAAGCGAATTCCGCTGGTCGGGCCTTTGGTTGCGGCGGATCGTGGTTAGCGTGTGCTAGGTTACAGTCCGCGTTCCCCAACCGGCTGAGGAGCAGATACGCAATGGGAATCATTTCGTTCATCAAGGGTGGAGTCGCAGAGCTCGCGATCGCGCGGCCCGATTCGGCGAAGGATCACTGGGTCTACAAGCACCCCGACCAGACGATCCCGATGAAGGCGCAGCTGACCGTCGACTCCGACGAGATCGCGCTGTTCTTCAAGGACGGCAAGTTCGTCGGCAGCTTCGCGGCCGGCCGCCACACCCTCGACGCATCGAACATCCCGTTCCTCGGGCAGCTCGTCGACAAGTTCACGGGCGGCAACGTCT
>DAIRFU010000814.1:0-2993 GCA_036794935.1 Kofleriaceae bacterium
CAGCGCCACCACGCAGCTTGCCGGCCTGCGCTTCGGCGACGACCTGATACCTGCCACGCAGCAGGTTCGTCACCTCGAAATGACCGCGAGCATCGGTGAGGGCAGGTGGCGGAGCGCGCGGTCCAGCACCTTGACCGAAGGGCTCGTTTTGCACCGCGACCCTGCGAACGGGCTCGTCGCCAGAGCTCAGCGCGTCGAGCTTGTCTCTGAGCGTCTGGTGAAGTTGGACCCACGCATCGGCGATCGGCGCACCGTCCGGCCCCGTGATGGTTCCCTCGATCGTGCCGTTCGGCCTCTCGATGACGATCTCGACTCCGGTCGCGTGCTGGCCAGCCAGGAGCGAGAGCTTGACGGCCTTGACTGGTTTCACCGGTAGGCCGGTATCGAGCACGGACAGTCGATAGCTGGCTGCGCCGAGACCGCCGATCTGGAAGGCGCCACCCCGCGACGACATGGCCTTGAATCCGCTGACCATGGCGCCGTTCTCGAACCTCGTCATTTCGTTGCCGGGCTCGGCGCTGACGATGACGCCCTCGACCGGCTTGCCGGACGTGTCGACGACACGGCCTTCGATCGATCCGCCCGGCGCGACCGCAACGATGCTCTCGCCGCTGCCGGCTGCAACGGTGACGGCGAGCTTGCCCTGGTCACCGTTCGGACAGCGCGCGACCAGTGTCGCATTGCCTGGCCCGAATGGCGCAAAGTGAAACTCGCCATCGGCGTTCGTCGTCATCGAATCATGGCGGGGGAACGGATCGTTGCGTTCGGCGTTCGAGATCTCGACGTCGCACACTTCGCGCGGCTCGACATGTCCTTTCACATCCAGCCCGCGTCGAACGCGCACCACGATGCCATCGACATCGCTCTTCTCGACCGGCACGATCGCCTGTCCATCAGCGATGTAGGTGTCGCTTGCCCCGCTGAGGTCCCAGCGGCCGGGCGATAGCCCCTCGAGCACGAACCCACCCGCGTCGTCGGAGATGGCTCGGCCAGCCTCGCCAGGCCCCCTCGCACTCACAGCGACCTTGGACACGGGGGCGCCGCCGTCATCGACGACCTTGCCGCGGATCGTCGCTCCAGCGTCGACCAGGACGACGATGTTCGTTTGCTGCTCGGCGACACCGAGTCCAACTCCGACGGGCACGCGCGAGCTGCGCGCACCCTCACGCGCATAGAGCTCGTATGCACCTGGCCGTAAGCCAGTGAACCGGAACGTGCCGGCACCGTCGGTCTTCACGGCGCCTTCGTTCACGTCACCGAGCTCGATCGGCGGCGAGTTGCCCCACGCAAACACCGCGGCTCCCGGCACGGGCTGATTCGTCTGGGCGTCGCGCACGACGCCCTCGATCGTGCCTCCGGGCACGAGTGCGAAGTCTGCTGTCGCTCCACCAGCACCGAGGTCGACATAACGAGCTTGGGCCGCGTACTCGGGATGGCTCGCCGCGACGAGGATCGCGCCACCTCCGACGGCGAGCTTGTATCGGCCGTCATGGTCGCTGAAGGCGACGGCAATAGCACTGCCGGCCGTCGCGTTCAGATGAAGCCGCGTAGCGTCGACACGCGCTCCTGCGATCACGCCGCCGGTCATATCCGTCACGATGCCGGTCAGCGTCTGGCCGCCCGACGCGAGCACGAGCCGTACGCGGTCATCGTGCCCCGCGGCCACCGCAAGGTTGGTCGCCGCAGGTTCATGTCCTGTCGCAGAGGCCGCGATCGACCACTGCCCTGCGGCGAGATCGATCGACGCGTTGCCATCGCTCGCGGTCTTGACGACCGCGACGTCGCCCTCGGTCGAAGCGCAGCGCACCCATGCGTCAGCGACCGGGCCGGCGCCATCGGTGACGGCAACGACAACATGCGCCGTCGGCGAATCGCTCGGTACCGCAGGCGAGCGAGCCGTGCCGGATCCGAGCTCGCCTTCGGCAGCGGCGGCCGGCTCGGTTGTCCGCTGGTGATGCTTGTAGACCTGGGCGCCGACAAGAAGACCGACGACCACGACGACGATTGCGATAGCTTTCTTCACGAGAACGACTCCCAGGGCCGCGCTCCCGACGGAGGCGGCGCCTTGTTTGACAGCGAGGGGTGTGAGAACCGCGATGACGGGTTGGCCCGTCTTGCGCTCTTCCGCATGAAGGCGGCCGCGCAGCTCGTCGAGCGCGACCTTGAGCCTCCGGCGTACGGTGCCTTCGGGAATCCCGGAGCGACGAGCGATCTCGGCGCTCGAGAGGTCTTCGAAGTAGTGCAGGAGCACCGTGTTTCGATAGGGCTCGGCGAGCCTCAGGATTTCATCGGCGACGACTCTCTGAGCCCGGAGACGGCCGACCAGCTCGTCAGGTGTCGATGACTTCTCCGCGAATGGCTCGACGGCAGCTTCTCGAGCATGGCGTCGCCTCGACGCCCGGCTGCGCATCCTGACCAGGTTCAGCGCGACTCGGCTCAGCCACGGCTTGAGCGGACGTCCGTCCGTCGGCGCGTGCTCGGCCGCGACCAGCCAGGTCTCCTGAACGAGATCATTGGCGTCGCTTTCGTCGCGAACCAGCGCGCTGGCGAGGCGCTTCAGCCACGTCAGCTCCGACATGAGCTTCTCTAGCTCGTCAGCTCGGCGCACGTCCTCCATTGCGTTCGCCCGTAGAATGCCGCGGGAACGAAAAGCGTTCGCAGGAAATACACGATTGGGCCGAGACCGGTCGTTACGCCGGGCGATTCACGACCACGAGCCCCGAGCGCGACCATGACCCGCCGGAAGGGCACTATCATCTTCTGGATGAGCAGAGGCGAGTACCTGGACCGCGCGGCCGGCACCCAAAGCTGGACCTCGACGCTTGGACACACGGTGTCGAGATGCGCGGCGAGATCGAGGGCGTCGGGGAGATCCGAGTAGCGATCGAGAAGGATCCGCTAGAAGCGCTCAAGCTCGGCACCTACGTCGGAAGCTGTCTCGGCCGTGGCGGCCACCTCGAGTATTCGGCCGCCGCTGTCGTTCTCGACATCAA
>DAIRFU010000188.1:0-10887 GCA_036794935.1 Kofleriaceae bacterium
GGCGTGTCGCCGCGCGAGAGCACCACGCCGGCACCGACGCCGCCGAGCACGAGCACCGCTGCGCCGAGCACGAGCCACGTGCGCTTCGACGACGGCCGTGCCGGCGCTGCCGCCATGACCTCGGCAGCCGCTCCGCTGCGAGTCGTGCTCGTGCCGCGCCCCGCGCCCGCGGGCGACGGACTCACGCCGGCGCCCGAGGTGGCGGTGGCCATCGACGCCTGCGTTGGCGCGACCGCGAGCGCGACCTGTCCCGGTGCGACCGAGGCCTGCGTCGGCGCGACCGCGAGGGTCGCGGCGAACGACTCCGGCGCGGTCACCGGTGGCTTCGAGATCGTGCCGTGCGCGCCCGCCGTGATCAGCGCGTTCTTGAGCTCGGCCGCGGTCTGGTAGCGCGCCGCCGGCTCCTTCTCGAGGCAGCGCAGCACGATCGCGGCGAGCGGCGGCGGGATCGTCGGGTTGAGCGTGCGCGGGTCGGGCGGGGCGTCGCGCATCTGGGCCGCGATGATCATCCCGGTGCCGTGCTCGCTGAGGAACGGCGGCCGCCCGCACAGGATGTGAAACAGGATGCAGCCAGCCGAGTAGAGATCGGTTCGGTGATCGAGATCCGGTCGGCCCATGCACTGCTCCGGGCTCATGTACGCGGGCGTGCCGATCATCATGCCGGTCTGCGTCTTGACGCCGGCGGCCTTGTCGTCGCCGAGCTTCGCGATGCCGAAGTCGAGCAGCTTGGCCTGCGTGCCGCCTGCCATCAGCTCGTTCGGGACCAGGAAGATGTTGTCGGGCTTGAGGTCGCGGTGAACGATGCCGCGGCCGTGCGCGGCCGACAGCGCGCTCAGCACCTGGACCATCAGCGACGCGCCCTCGAGCGGATCCAGCGCACCCCGCCCGAGGCGCTGCGACAGCGTCTCGCCCTTGAGCAGCGCCATCACGATGTACGCGCTGCCGTCGGTATGCGTGCCGAAATCGTAGACCTCGACGATGCCGGGATGATCGATCGCCGATGCCGCGCGCGCCTCGTTGAAGAAGCGCTGCACGATGCCGGGATCGCCGGACAGCGCCGGCAGCAGCATCTTGAGCGCGGCCGGCCGGCCGAGCTGCACGTGCTCCGCACGATAGACCATGCCCATGCCGCCGCGGCCGAGCTCCGCGACGACTCGATAGTTCCCGATGACCTGGCCGATCAAGCGCCCCGAGCATAACGCCGTCGCGTAGCGATCGTCAGCATTCGTAACCAGGCGCTGACAGGTCGCGCACGCCCCGCGCGTCATCGCACCGAGAGCGGCCCTCACGCGACGCGATTTCGCACCGATCCAGCGGCACCGCCGTTGCAGAACTCGGGGCCACCAACCAAGGAGCAAACCGATGCGTACGATCTTCGCGTATTCGCTGCTGTCTGCTGCGCTGTTTGTCGGCGCGTGCAAGCAGAGCACACAGGAAAAAGCCGAGGACAACTTCGAGAAGGCGCAGGAGAACGTCAAGGACCAGGCCGAGGACCTCAACGATCAGCGGCAGGACGTCCAGGACGAGCGGAAGGACGTCACCGACGAGCAGAAGGACGTCACCGAGGAGCAGCAGGACGTCAACCAGGCCCAGCGCGACATGAACCAGGCGCAGGGCCAGCTGTCGGCGGCGCGCAGCGAGTACAAGGCGCAGATCGACCAGCGGCTGGCGCAGATCGATGCGCGGATCAGTCAGCTCGAGGCCAAGACCGACGAGGACTCGCGCGAGGCCGCGGCGAAGCTGCGCGAGGAGAAGAACCAGCTCTCGACCAAGCTCGATCGTATCGGCGACCAGACCGACGCGAC
Organism: Kofleriaceae bacterium; assembly: GCA_036794935.1. Taxonomy (GTDB): domain Bacteria; phylum Myxococcota_A; class Polyangia; order Haliangiales; family Haliangiaceae; genus JABFXX01. The sequence goes on from DAIRFU010000188.1 coordinate 1,806, forward strand.
GTGGGACCAGTTCAAGAAGGACACCGACGCCCAGGTCGATCGTCTGCAGAAGGATGTCGACAAAGAGTTCTAGAGACTAGCCAACAGCGCGGCGGGCACTCGGTGAATGGCCGAGTGCCCGTCGCCTGTTTCGGCGCCATGCTTGGCGTGGATGCGGCAGCTGCGTGCGATGACGTACAACATCCATCGCGGGCGCGGTCTCGACCGCAAGGTCGACCTCGGCCGGACGGCGGCCGTGATCGCGTCGTACAACCCGGACGTCGTCGCGCTCCAGGAGGTCGACATCGGCACCAAGCGCAGCGGCCGCGTCGATCAAGCGGCCGAGCTCGCGGCCCGGCTCGGCATGGAGATGGTGTTCGCGCCGAACGTCGAGTACGCCGACGGCGAGCGCTACGGGCTCGCGACGCTCGTCCGGCTACCGCTCCGATCGACGCGCCAGGTGCGGCTACCGATCAAGTACCGCTCGGAGCCGCGCTCGTCGCTGATCACCGTGCTCGGCTGGGGCGCGCACCACGTCGTCGAGCTGATCAACACGCACCTGTCGATCCTGTTCAGGGAGCGGCCCGGCCAGGTCGCGGCGATCGCGGCCGAGATGGCGAGCGAGGCACTGATCGTCGCCGGCGACTTCAACATGACCCCGTGGTCACCCGCCTACCGCGCGTTGCGGCATGGCTCGCTCCTGCGCTCGGCGACACGCTTCGCGCGCACGTGGCCGGCGCCCGCACCGGTCGTGCCGCTCGATCACATCCTGTATCGAGGTGACGTCGAGCTGGTGCGCGGCCAGACGTGGCTCGGCGGCCCTGCGCGCAGCGCGTCCGATCACCTGCCCGTCGTCGTCGAGCTGCACGCTGCGTGAGCGTGCGCCCGCGCGCGCTGCGGCAGGCTCGCGCACGAACGATGGCGCGTAGCTTGCTGGGCTATCCACCGTGGCCAACCGGCTGCGAGTGATGACTTACAACATGCACAGCGGACGCGGCACCGACGGCAGATATGACCTCGGCCGCACCGCGGCGGTGATCGCGTCGTATCGCCCCGACCTCGTCGCGCTGCAAGAGGTCGACATCGGCCGCGTGCGCAGCGGCGCGATCGATCAGGCCGAGGCGCTGGGCGCGCGGCTCGGGATGGAGGTGCACTTTGCCCCGGCGATCGAGCGCGGTGCCGAGCGCTACGGGATCGCGACGTTGACTCGGTTGCCGACGCTTCATGCGCGCAAGATCTTCTTGCCCGGCCACACCCAGCTGCGCAGCGAGCCGCGCTGCGCGCTCGCGACGCACCACCTGTGGAACGGCGGCGAGCTCGAGCTGATCAACACGCACCTGTCGACGCTGTTCCGCGAGCGGCCCGACCAGGTCGCCGCGATCGCCGCCGCGTGTGCCGGCGAGGCGCTCGTGATCGCCGGCGACTTCAACTGCACGCCGCTGTCTCCCGCGTACCGGCTGCTGCGCCGCGGGCTGCACTCGGCGACCTGGTTCGCGCGCACGTGGCCGTCGTTTGCGCCGTTCGCGCCGATCGATCACATCCTGTTTCGCGGCCGGCTCGCGCTCGTCGGAGGCGGCGCGTGGACCGGCGGGCCGGCGACCCGGGCCTCGGATCACCTGCCGGTCGTCGCCGAGCTCGCGCACGTGGAGGCCGCATGACATCGCTGCTCCTGCCGGGCGACACGTGCGGCGACCTGGTCGAGGTCGACCGCTCGGGCGTGCTCGTCGACGGCCGCGACTTCTATCGCGCGTTCTACGAGGCGTGCTGCCGGGCCGAGCGCACGATCCTGATGGCGGGCTGGCAGTTCTCCTGCAACACCGAGCTCGTGCGCGGCCCGGATGCGGCGCACTGCCGCTACCCGACGACGCTGCTCGAGCTGCTGTCGGTGCTGTGCGAGGAGCGCCCCGCGCTCGAGGTCTACATGCTGCCGTGGGACAGCTCGCCGGTGTTCGCGTTCGAGCGCGAGCCGCTGCAGCGGCTCAAGCTGCGCATCAACGGCCACCCGCGCATCCACTGGAAGATGGACAACATGCACCCGGCAGGTGCGAGCCATCACCAGAAGCTGTTCATCATCGACCGCGCGATCGCGTTCCTCGGCGGCATGGACGTGTGCAACGCACGCTGGGACGACCGCACGCACCGCGCGCGCGATGGCGTCCGCGATCGTCACGGCAAGCCGTACCACGACGTCACCGCGTTCGTGACCGGCGATGCGGTCGACGTGCTGCGCGACTGGTACGCGCGGCGCTGGCAGATCGCGACGCGCCGGCCGCTCGCGTTGCCCGACCAGCCGCGGACCTCGATCGAGATCCGGCCGTCGTTCGAGGTCAGTGCGCCGCGGATCGCGCTCGCGCGCACGTGGCCCGAGATGGAGAAGTGCAAGCTACCGGAGGTGCGCGAGCTGCTGCGCCTGCACCAGCACGCGATCGCGCAGGCGCGGCACACGATCTACATCGAGAACCAGTACTTCTCGAGCTACGCGATCGCGACCGCGCTCGAGTGCAGGATGCGGCAAGGCGGCGCGCCGCTCGAGATCGTGCTCGTGCTGCCCAAGCACAGTGCCGGGCTCAAGGAGCGGATCTCGATCGGCGTCTACCAGGCGCGCATCCTCGAACAGCTGACGAAGCTCGCGCGCCAGACCGGCCACCACCTCGGCGTCTACTACCAGGCCGCGACCGGCCGGCGCGCCGGCGAGGAGCTGCCGGTGTTCATCCACGCGAAGGTGCTCGCGGTCGACGATCGGTTCCTGCTGATCAGCTCGGCGAACCTGACCAACCGCAGCATGGGCTTTGACACCGAGCTCGGGATCGCGTGGGAGGCGCCCTCGCCCAGCGAGTCGTTGCGCGGCGCCCGGCTCGAGCTGCTCGCCGAGCACTGCGGGATGCCCCGCGCCGACACCGAGGCGCGATTCGCGTCACCCCGCGACCTGGTCGCCAACCTCGACGCGCTCGCCCGCGCGAAGACCCACCTGCTGCGGCTCCACGGCCGCAACCGCGACGAGCGGCCGGGCTGGCTGATGCGGCGCCTCCTGCCGCACCGCACCCCGCTCGATCCCGCGAACCCGCAGCAGTTCCGCGAGGGCCTGCCGGAGCCGGTCGCCTGGCTCGACCGGCTGATCCGCGAGCCCGCCGTCGTGCTGTTCGGCGACCGTATCCCGTGGCTCCGCAAGCGCGATACCTAGCGATAGCGGGTGTCGGGCGCGCGCGGCGACGGGTAGCTCGTCGGGCACTTCACGAGCAGCTCGGTCGCCTCGAAGGTGTCGCCGCGCCACTGCCCTCGCGCGGCGATCTCGGTGCGATCGCGGGCCTGATCGGAGAGCGTGCCCCGGTAGCGGACCGGGATGCGGTGGGCACCATCCACGATCGTCAGCTCGATCTGATCGCCGTGACGGCGCAGCGTCGAGTAATCGAGCAGGCCGCGCACGCGGGTGTGCGCCACGACCTCGTGCTTGTCGATCACCACGAAGACGACCGAGCCGGCGACCGCGATCACGCAGCCCGCGAGCAGCAGCGCGGCGCGCCGGTCGCGTGGCGTGTCGCCGACGATCAGCTTGACCGCGAACGCGGCGCCCTGCGCGGCCAGCGAGGCGCCGAGCGCGATCACGAACGTCTCGGCCGTCGAGCCGAACCCGCGCGTGATGTAAAACGCGATCATGATCGCGGACGCGACGGCGACGCGAATGGCGAAGTAGATCATCGGCTCCTCTCCCGGTACGCGATCGGCGTCACGCCCGTCCACTTGCGGAACGCGCGCGTGAAGTTCGGCAGCTCGCTGTAGCCGAGCCTCGCCGCGATCTCGCCGACCGACAGCCCGCGGTTGTCGAGCAGGAGCAGCGCGCGCTGGCGGCGCATGTCGTCGCGAATCGCCGAGAACGTGGTGCCGTGCTCGGCGAGCTTGCGCTTGAGCGTGCGCGGCGACATCCGCAGCTCGCGCGCGATCGCCGGCAGCGACGGCGCCTCCGCCCGGGACGTGATCGCGGTGCGTACGCGCCCCGGCAGCCCGGCATCGACCAGCGCGGCCAGCTCGCGTTCGCACTGCTCGCGCGCGAGGCGCGTGGCGACCGGATCCGCGGTGACGAGCGGGATCGCGAGCTCGCTCGCCGGGAACACGAGCCGGTGGTTCGGGCAGTCGAAGCGCAGCCGCGTGTGGTACGGCAGCGAGCGCACGTACGCGGGCTCCCCGAACGCGCACTCGCCGCTGCCGTCGAGCAGCTTGCCGGTGAGCGCGCGGCCGAGCTGCCAGATGCCGACGAGCAGCGCGATCACGAGTGTCTCGCGCAGCGTGCCGAGCGGCGTCTTCTCCTCGATCACGAGCGACGCGGTGTCGCCCTCGATGTAGAGCGAGAGCCCGATCGCGCTCGTCCGCGTCGACGCGAAGCGCACCGCGAGATCGAGCGCCTCGCGCACGCTGCCGGCCGTCATCGCCGCGAAGCCGAGGAAGCCGTGCGACGACAGCCGCATCTGCAACCCGATGTGCACCGCGAGCGCCGGCTCGTGGGTGAGCTGGAACGCGCGCGCGACGATCGCCTCGCACACGCGCAGCGGGACCTTGGTCGTCGGATCGGCGAGCTGCGCCACCGTGACCGGCAGCCCATCGAGCAGCTCCTCGGGCCGCACGTGCCAGCGTGCGGTCAGCTCGATGAGCTCGTTGACGTAGGCGCCGGGGAGGTCAAACACGTGGCCCCAAATGATAACCCCTCGGCACGGCGGGACCTAGGGCCTCGTGCAGCTCGCGCCCAGACTGGAGCCATGCAGATTCCCCGTCGTGATGTCGACTTCGACATCGACCCCGCCTCGGTGCCCCGCGACTGGTGCAACGAGGACGGCTTCGAGAGCACGTTCTTGAACGCGCTCTCGCTGCTGTTCCCCGAGGGCGAGCGCTTCTTCGTCGACTCGGTCAAGCAGCAGAAGCACCGCGTCACCGATCCGGAGCTTGGGCGCGCGATCACCGGCTTCATCGGCCAGGAGGCGATGCACGGCAAGGAGCACCGGGCATTCAACGAGATGCTCGCCGAGCACGGCTATACGGAGGTGTCACGGATCGACGCGAGGCTGCGCGGCTTCTTGAAGCTCGTGCGCCGCACGCTGCCACCGATGTCTCAGCTCGCCGCGACCTGCGCGCTCGAGCACTTCACCGCGATGCTCGCCGAGCAGCTGCTCGCCAAGCAGGGCATGCGCGAGCAGATGCACCCGCAGGTGCAGCCGCTCTGGCTGTGGCACGCGCTCGAGGAGAGCGAGCACAAGGCGGTCGCGTTCGACGTCTACCGGGCCGCTGGCGGCGGCTACGTGCGGCGCGCCTCGGTGATGCTGTTGACCACGGTCGTGTTCTTCATCGCGCAGGCGATCGTGCACGCGCGACTGATGGCGACGCGCAAGATCCTGTGGAAGCCGTGGACCTGGCTGCGCGGCGTGAGCCGGATGTGGATCTATCCCGGCTACTTCACGCGGCTCTTGCCCGCGTACCTCGCGTACTTCCGGCCGGGCTTTCACCCCGACGATCGCGACACCCGCGCGCTGCTCGCGAGCTGGCAGGCGACGCTGTTCGGCGCGGGCGGCACGCTGCACGATCGCGTGCGCGTCATCGCCTGACTGTGAGCGACCGTCAGCAGCTGCCAGCGACGCCCTGACCACATCGGGGCTTACCTGGAGGTATGCGGATGTCGTTTCTGCTCGCACTTGCTCTGACCAGCTGCATCGTGGGTGTGGATGCGCCGGTCGAAGACGATCCGGGCACGCTCGCGGCGAACTGGGGTCCCTACGATCCGAAGCCCGGCCACCCGACTCTCGACGAGCGCGACGCGTTCGTCGCCGAGGTCTCGGCGTACGCGCAAGCGGCCGAGTCGCAGTACGGCACGCCCGCTGCCGCGATCCTCGCGATGACGTGCAACGAGGGCGGCTTCGGGTTCACGAAGACCGCGATCAACGCGAACAACCTGTTCGGCTGGAAGTGGTACTCGGCGGACGCCGCCGGCGGCCGGCCGTACTACGTGCTCGCCGGTCAACCGGCCTCGGACCCGAACAACAAGTACGTGAAGTTCGCCGATCGGCGCGATGCGGTGCTGTTCGTCGCGGAGAAGCTCGCGAACAGCACGCGCTACAAGCCGCACACCGATCGCTACGTCGCCGACCTGCAGAATGGCGTCGACGTGCGCACCGCGGCGAACCGCTGGATCAACGGCATCGCGTACGCCGGCTACAACCCGTACGCGCACTACCCGGCGACGACGATCAAGTTCATGAACAACTACCGGTCGCCGAGCACGACGTTCGATCCGACGCTCAACCTCTATCAGTACTCGCAGCCGCGCGTGTGGATCTCGGTCGACACGCCGGCGGCGCACACGACCGTGGCCGGCGACGTGACCCTCGCGTCGAGCGTCGGTGGCGGCGCGGTCACCGCGGTGAAGTTCTACTCGCGCGCGCTCGGCGCCACCGACTGGTACCTGCTCGGCGAGGACCCCGCCGCGCCGTTTAGCCGGCTGTGGGTGACCGATCCGTGGGTCGCCAACGGCAGCTACGAGCTGAAGGTCGAGGCCTGGCAGGACCAGACGCTGCGCGCGACCGGCGTCATCGCGGTCGACGTCGCGAACTGACGATCACGGGTTCGCGAGGCAGGCCTGCAGCTCGGACGTCTGCGTCCAGCCGCAGGCGCCGTCGGTCTGGACCTCGCAGCGCGCGCTCTGGTAGCACGCGTACTCGGGCCGCCACTCGCACGTCGAGATCACGCCCTCCTCGTCGCTGCAGATCTGGCCGGAGCAGCCGCCGACATAGCAGGTCTTCTCGACCGCCTCGTCGGTGATGCGCAGCCAGAACTGGGTGACCGTGCGCGCCTTCGCCTCGCCGGCCGGGCCGCTCACGGTGTAGCGCGAACCGGAGACGATGAGGCCGTCGGTGTGCATGCGCTCGAGCGCCTCACCGATCTGCTCGTCGGTCGCGCCCGAACGGTCCCAGCCGAGGTCCGCGATGTCCGCGTGGGCGCTCGAGTTGAGCTTCTTCTCGCGCAGCGACGGGCACGGCGCCGCGATGCAGCGCACGCCGCTGTCCTCGATCTTCGCGATCGGGCCGGTCGCCTCGGCATCGGTCTGCGAGACCCACGCCTCGGTCGCGCGCAGCTCGGCAAAGCTGCCGAGGCCCGAGCCCCAGTCCTTGCTGCCGATGCGCGCGCGCACGAGCAGCGAGCGGTTCGGCTGGTTCATGGCGTCGTAGAGCTTCGCCATGCCCGCCTCGCCCAGGCCGAGGTTCGAGAAGTCCTCGCCCGCGGCGTAGCAGCGCTCGGCCTTCTTGCCATCGAAGCAGCGCGTCGTGCCGGCGTTCGCGAGCCGGTAGTAGACGCCGCCGCAGTACGGCGACGCGCAGCGGCGGAGATCCGCCTCGACGAAGTAATAGGTGTACGTGCCGCGCGCGATATCGGCCTTGCCGGCGTCGCCGGTGGTCGCGTCGTCGACGTCGAGCTCGTCGTCGACCTGATCGGTGCACGCGGTGAGGATCGGAGCGGTGAGGACAAGTGCAGCAAACGTGATTCGGCCAAACATGAATAGGTTCCTTAGGTGATGCCCGCGCCTCAAGCACCCGCCATGCCACGCGGCCGCAACCTGGCGTCGCGCAGTTACATTTCGCCCTCGATCGCGCATCGCGAGGATGCAGGTTCACGGTGCAAGCCGGCTAGCCAGCGACCGGCCAGCCGAGCCGCCGCGAGACGGCCGATCCGCACCCGCTGCCGCACCGTGTCGCAGTACACTCGGTCCGCGCCACCGCCTCGAACGCACGCCCGCATGGCCCTCGCGGTCCTGGTGCTCGTCGCGCGCCGCGTCCTCGGGCCGTTCGCGCTCGGTGAGACCGCGATCGCGACTACCTGGCGCTCGCGTTCGGGATCGGCTGCGTGGCCGGCAGCGCGGCTGCGGTCCGGTGGAGCACCGTGCGGCCGGCTCGGCGAGTGGCTCCAACCGGCGGACGACCCGGCTGGCGAGCTGCCCGAAACGCACGTCCGCCAGGCGGGGCGGCCTCGCGACCCGGCAGCTCGAGTAGCCAGGCCATTCGTGGAGTCGGCCTGGCCCTCGAACAATCGCTGACTTGCGACGGATCCGAGGCGGCACGCCACGCGCAAAGACACCGAGACGACAATATGTTGCGAGGCCCCTGCTGAGCAGGCCCCTCGGTCGAACGGCGGCTCTCCTCCTGGAGCCGCCGTTCATTTTTTCGGCGGGTACCGACCTCGGCGATGCCCCTGGTGACGATGGTACCTTCGGGTCATGCGGGGTCATCCCATGGGTGTCGACTCGGTCGACATCATCACCCGTGTCCTGCGTGCCGAATTTCCCGAGCTGGAGGCCGAGCGGCTGAAGGCGGCGGTCGAGCGCGCGGTGGCCCGTGTCGCGAGCGCCTCGCTCGATACCGAGGGCTATCGGGTGGTCGATCTGCAGCTGCAGAAGGTCGAGGCGACCGAGGAGAGCGAGGAGCGCTCCCAGATCCTGCGCGAGCTCGCCGACACCCTCGAGCAGCGTGGCGATGCCGAGCGCGCGCTGGTCGTGCGGCTGTCCGCGTTCTCCGAGCTGGCGACGCAGGCAGACCTCGGCCCGCTGCTGCGCCTCGCGCGCATCAGCGAGCGCTGGAGCGAGCTGCCGCTCGACACGATGAGCGCGCTCGTCGACATCCAGCAGCCCGATGCCGCACAGCACCTCGCCGATCTCGCGACCGCGTGGCAGCAGGTCGGCCGGCCCTACTACGCGGCGGACTGCCTCGAGCGCGTGCTGCTCATCGAGCCGACGAACGCCGCCGCGTTCGAGCAGCTCGAGGTGTTCTACCGCTCGACCGGCGAGTGGCCGGTGCTCGTCGACCTGCTCGGCCGCCACGCGGTCCAGCTCGAGGACGGCGAGGAGCGCGCCGAGCTCTACCGCGAGATGGCGCTGATCTACGACCGCGAGCTGAAGGACGACGGTGCCGCGCTCGACGCGTACCGCGAGGCGGACCGGATCCACCCGGGTACGCCCGACGTGCTCGAGGGCATCGCGAGGCTGTCGCTCGCGGCCGGCCATGAAGAAGAGGCGCTGAGTGCCGCGGAGCGGTTCGGCGGCACGATCTCCGATCCGAAGGAGCGCGCGAAGGCG
>DAIRFU010000189.1:0-10883 GCA_036794935.1 Kofleriaceae bacterium
ACGCGCGCATCGCGCTACAGGCCGCGACCGGCCACAGACGTCACAGCGACCCTCGTGTTCTGATGACCTTGCGTGCCAGCACAAGCAGGGGCGCGTTCGAATCAGGACGTCGCCGCGCGATCAGCGCCACGGCGGACGGACGCGATCAGGAGCAAGCATAGCCGCATATCGCGGCACGCGGCCTCGTCGCCGGCCGTGCCCACATGGGCGCGATCGCGTTCAGCGCGCAGCTCATCTTCATCCTCTCCGACTGTCCATCCTTCGACCTTCCGGAAGAACCATCGCGCGGGCCGCGGCGCTGTGGACGGGCGCGCACGCGCCCATCGCGCTACAGGCCGCGACCGGCTACAGGCGTCAGCCATCATCGCGTTCTGCTGAACCGGCGTGGCAGCACCAAGCCGGGGCGCTGGGAGACGGCGACGACACCGACCACGAGCCACCGAGCTGCGGATGTCCCGCACCCTGCCCGGGCGGTGCCCACGTGACCGCGATGCACCGGCCCGGCCGGATCACGTGCGCCGCTTTGCTACCGCGCGCTCGAGAGCACGATGAAGCGGTGCTCGATCCGCCAGGCCGCGGTATGGGCTGAGCGCTGCCCGCGCTCCAGCGCTCGCAGGGCACGCATGCGATCGAAGCGGAGGGTTCGCAACAGCTCGGTCATGGCCCTGGGGCAGAGCAACAAGCTTGCCGGCCGCTAGATCCGCGCAGCTCCTCGGTGCGGCACCTCCACGCGACAGCAGCGCTCACCCACTGCGGCGCGCGGAGCCGCTCCGCCGCGACCGCCACGAGGGGGCGCTGATCGTAGCGGCGCCGACCGACGGGCGGGTGCGCACGCGCTACTCGCCGCGAACGGTGGGCCTGATCACGCCAGAGCGCGGTTGGCCGGCGCCCGGGCACCTTCACGGGTCTTGCAGACCGTGTCGCCGTCCCTGTGGAGGTGAGCATGAGCGAGTCATCGTCGTGGATGCTGGTTCGGCTCGGGCTGGAGACGCGGCAGTACCACGCGGGCGCGGACGCCACCCGGCTCTCACTCATGGATGCCGACACGCCGGCCGTGTACCGCGCGATGCTCGCGCGCATCCTCGGGTTCGAGGCGCCCGTCGAGGAGGCGCTCGCCGCGATCTGCGAGCCCGCGCTGGTTCGCCGGCGCGCGCGCGCGCAGTGGTTGCGTCGCGATCTGCTCGCGCTCGGCATGACGGCGAGCGAGATGGAGCGGCTACCTCGCTGCGTCGTACGCGTCACGTCGGTCACGCAGGCACTGGGCTGGCTCTTCGTCCTCGAGCGCCACGGTCTGGTCGCCGGCCTCATCCTGCGTCATCTGATGCAGCGCCTGCCGCTCGACGGTGCGAGCCAGTATCTGGCCGCGCACGGTGAGGCGCCCGGTGCGCGCGTTCGCGCGCTCTGCGCCGCGATCGACCAACACGCCGTGCAGCACCCGATGTATCCGACGCTCGTCGTCACCGCCGCGAGCGAGGCGTTTCGCTGGCATCGACACTGGTACCTGGGCCACGACGCGTCGCGCGCCAGCATCGCCGCGCCGGGGTAGCTGCATCAGCGACGTGCGGGGAGCGCGGCGAAGACACGATCGAGATCGTCGAGCGGCGCCGGCTTTGCGATGTGGTGATCGAACCCCGCCGCCTTCGCACGCGCGAGGTCCTCGCCGCGCACATGGCTGCCGAGCGCGACGAGATAGAGACCGCCACCATGCGTCGCGCGCAGCCGCCGCGCGAGCGCGAAGCCGTCGAGATCCGGCAGGCCCAGATCGCAGAGCACGATGTCGGGCGCGTACGAGGCGGTGAGCTCGAGGCCCGTCTTGCCGTCGTAGGCGACCTTCACGTCGTGACCACGCAGCTCCAGCGCCTGCTGGAGGGCGTGCGCGTTGTCGCGCACGTCCTCGACGATCACGACGCGGCGCCGGAGCGTGGCGGGCTGTCGTGGTGTCGCGAGCGCGGGCAGCCGCACGACGACCTCGGTGCCGCGTCCGGTGCGATCGCTGACGAGCGCGATCTGACCGCCGAGCAGACCGACCAGCGCCTCGACGTTCGCCAGCTCGACGCCACGCTCGGGTGCGATGCCGTTCACGGCCAGGATCGCGGTGCCGTCGGCGTGCCCGACGATGACCCTGATCCGACCTCCAGCCGGCGTGACCTTCGCCGCGTTGCCGATCAGGGTCGTCACGATCTGCGCGAGACGCGCGCCATCAACCTCGAGCCATAGCTCGGGAACCTCGCAACGAAGCTCGAGCGGCTGCTCGCTCGACGTGCGGTGCTCGTCGACCGCGCCGCGAACGAGCGCGCAGAGCTCGACGGGCGCCTGCCGCTGCTCCAGCTTGCCCTGCGTGATCCGGGTGATGTCGAGCATGTCCTCGACGAGCCGCGCGAGCCGCGCCGATGCGCGATCGATGATCGCGATCGCGCCGCGGGAGGCCTCCGAGCCCGGCGGTGCAAGCTGCAGCACGCCGATGCTGGTCCGGATCGGCGCGAGCGGGTTACGCAGCTCGTGCGAGAGCATCGCGATGAAGGTGTCCTTGCGGCGGTCCTGATCGCGAAGCACCTGCTCGCGGCGAGCCTGCTCCAGCCGCTGCGCGCGCTCCTCGGTCAGGTCCTCGAGCGCGAGCAGGACCATCGGCTCGTCGCGGGGCAGCGTCGACGCGGTGATACGCACCGGTCGCGAGCCGCCATCCTGCCGGAGCTCGAGCTCGCACCGGGTCGCGTCCGGGGCCGCCGGTGGGGCGGAGAGCAGCGTCGCGAGCAATGCGGTCGCCTCGGCACGCACGCACTCGGCGAAGTGCACCCCGTGCAGCGGGTCGCCGAGCAGGCTCACGGCCGCGCGGTTGATCTCGACGATCGCCCCCTCGCCATCGAGCAGCACGTAGGCAACCGGCGCGTGGTCGAAGACGTCGAGGTAGAGCCCGCCCTCGTCGCTTCGCGTCGGGCGCCCCCTGACGCGCTTCGCCGCCATGCCAGAGGCGTAACACGTTCCGGCCGGCTCGATGGGGGCCGCGTTCACGCCGTCGAGCTAGCCGAGCCGGCGGACGACCGCGCACGCGAGCGGTGGCAGCTCGCGGCTATTCGCGAGCGCTTGCGACGCGAGCAGGACCTCGCCGAGCGAGACGGGCTGCGCCTGCTCGGTCAGATTACAGACGACCGAGAGCTCGCCGCGCTCGACGCTGAAGATGCCATCGCACTCGGTCGCGCGCGTCGCCTCGGCACCCGGATCGCGGAGCGCAGGGTACGCGTGCCGCGCCGCGATCAGCGCGCGATACCAGGCGAGCATCGTCGCGTGCTCGCCGTCGCCGCGCTCGTCCCAGCGCAGCACTCATGCGTCGCGCGTCGCGGGGTCGTCGGGATCCGGCGGCGCCGCCCCACCCGCGTGGCCGTGCTCCTTGCGCCGGCCCTCGCGCACCGCGCGGCGCAGCTCCTCCGACTCGAGCTGCGCGAAGTAATAGAACGGCGTCGAGGCCGCCCACTCCTCGCCCTGGAACAGCATCGGCACGAAGGGCGAGGTGAGGAGCAACGCGGCACCGATCTGCGCGCGCGCCACGCCGGCGAGGTGATGCATCCGCTCGCCCAGCGCGCGGTTGCCGATCTGATCGTGCGACTGCACGTACGCGACGAGCCGGTCGCGAGACAGTGCGCCGTACGGCCGCCCGTGCGGGGCGCCGCGAAACTGCGAGAAGCCGCCGTCGAGCGCGTAGCCGTGCTCGAGCACCTTGCCGAGCGCTCCGACGAAGTCGGTGTAGTAGCCATCGCGCTCGCCGGTCAGCAGCACGTGCACCGCATGGTGGAAATCGTCGTTCCAGTGCGCGTCGAGGCCCCACTCGATCAGCGCCTTCGGATCGTGGTGATCGTACTCGCCGATCAGCGTGAAGCGACGATCGAGGTCGCGCTCGAGCAGACGGATCTCGTCGACGAGCTGCTCGACGAAGTGATGATCGCTGTCGTCGTAGAGTGCGTGCAGCGCATCGAGCCGCAACCCGTCCGCTCCGTAGTCGCGCAGCCATGCGATCGCGCTGTCGATCAGGAAGCGCCGGACCTCGTCGCTGCCGCGATCGTCGAGATTGATCGCGTCGCCCCACGGGGTGTGGTGGCGCTTCGTCTTGTAGGGCGCGAGCTCGGCGGCATACGAGCCCTCGGGACCGAAATGGTTGTGCACGACATCGACGAGGACCGCGAGCCCGCGGGCGTGACACGCCTCGACGAGATCGCGCAGGCCGCGCGGCCCTCCGTACGGCGCGTGCGCGGCGTAGAGGTCGACACCGTCGTACCCCCAGCCGTGGCGCCCCGAGAACTGCGCGATCGGCATCAGCTCGACGTGGGTGACGCCGAGCGCGACGAGGTCATCGAGGTGCTCGACGGCCGAGGCGAACGTCCCACCGGACGTGAACGTGCCGACGTGGAGCTCGTAGATCACGGCGTCGCGCAGCGGGATGTAGGGAATCGGCCGGGCCGCGCCGAGGCTCGAGGTATCGAGCCAGCACGAGGGCCCATGGACGCCCTGCGGCTGCCAGGTCGAGCGCGGATCGGGGCGCAGCGGCCCGCCGTCGCTGCGGATCCAGTAGAGGTCGCCATCGTGAAGCCGCGGACCGCGCCACCAGCCGTGCGAGTCGCGCACGGCCGGCTGCTCGCTCTCACCGACGACGACGTCGACACGCCTGGCGTCGGGTGCCCAGACGCGCAGGGACCTGTTCATGATCCCGTGGAGATGCCAGTCGCGTGCCCGCGCGAGCGCCGGCGGGAGCGAATAAAACGCGCCATCGCGCTCGGTCTGCGCGGCTACGAACCGTTTTGACTGACTGGAGAGGTCGTACCGCCACGGGCCGGAGCGGGAGTCGTGAAGTCTCGGGTGGATATGGGCCGGGAGCTGGTTCTATAGTGGTCGGAGATGGAAACTGTGGGTGGTCGTTACGCCCTCGACGGCCGGCTGGGCGAGGGTGGCATGGGGCATGTGTTCCGGGCGCGGCACATCCAGCTGGGCAAGCCGTTCGCGCTCAAGATCATCTCGCCCGCGTTCGCCGCGGACCACGCGGCGCGCCTCCGGTTCAACCAGGAGGCGAAGCTGGCGAGCGAGATCACGCACCCCAACATCGTCTCGGTCGTCGACTTCGGCGAGGACGCGCAGTTCGGCGCGTACATGGTGATGGAGCTCGTCGAGGGCGAGCCCCTGATCGCCCCGGGCACGCTGCCGATGACCGTCAAGCGCGCGATCGACGTGCTCGGCCAGGTCGCGGACGCTCTCGACCACATCCACAAGCGCGGCATCATTCACGGCGACGTCAAGGCCGAGAACATCATGTTGACCGACGAGCAGTCGCAGTCGGGCGGCTCGCGGCGGCGGCGAATCGTGCGCCTGCTCGATTTCGGGCTCGCGCGCCGCCCCGAGAACGCCGAGGAAGAAGGCGGCATCAGCGGCAGCCCCCACTACCTCGCGCCCGAACGCGCCGCCGGCTCGCCGGTGAGCGTGGCGAGCGATGTCTACGCGCTCGGCGTGCTCGGCTATCTGCTGCTCACCGGCACGCTGCCGTACGAGGGCGGCGTCGTCGAGGTGCTGATGGCGCACATCACGAACACCCCGGAGCCGATCGCGACGCGCCGCCGCGAGGAGGTCGATCCGGCACTCGAGGCGCTGATCCTTCGCGCGATGGCCAAGGAGCCGGCGCAGCGCCACGTCAGCGCGGCGGCGTTCCGTTACGAGCTGAACACGGTGATGGACATGCTCGACATGGGCCGGCGCCGCTCGCGCGGCAGTGGTGCCATCGCGCCGGAGAACGCGCGCGACCTGTCGATCGTGCAGGCATTCGAGCGCTCGCGCATCCCGCAGGCGATCCTGTCGGTCGAGGGTCACTTCGTGACGACGAACCGGGCGTTCAACAAGCTCGTCAACAAGGACCCGAAGGGCTGTGACGGACTCATCCTGTCCGACACCACGCTCACCACGTTCGTCCCCGGCCTCATGCGTGCGTTGCGCAGCGTGCACGTCGGCGGCAAGCCAATGGAACGCCGCGCGAAGGTGTTTCGCGGCACCAGCCGACCGCCCTACGAGCTGTCGGTCTGGCTGACGCCGCTGCCGATCCCGGGCCAGGAGATCCATCTCCTCGTGCGTGTCGAGGAGATCGATCCGCAGCAGGAACCCGACGGTTAGGGAACCTTCGGCTCCTCGAGCTTACCCGGGCACTCGAGCGCGTGCAGGAACGCGACGAGGTCGGCGTGCTCGGCATCGCTGAGCCCGCGATCGGCAAAGATCGGGTTCAGGTTCTTGTTCTTGATGCCACCGCCGGTCATCACCTTGAGCGCGTCCTCGATCGTCGCCGCGGATCCGTTGTGGAAGTACGGCGGGCTCTTGGTCACGTTGCGCAGGCTGGGTGGCTTGAACGCGGCCCAGTCCTTCGGATCCTTGGTCACCGCCATGCGGCCGACGTCGACCTGATCCTCGGGGACCTCGGTGCCGATGCCGGCGTTGAAGTAGATGCCGCCGTCGACACCCATCGCGGTCGAGAAGAACGGTGGCGCGTGGCACGTGAGGCACATGCCCTTGCCCATGAACACGTCGTAGCCGCGCTGCTGCTCCTCGGTCATCGCCGTCTTGTCACCGGCGGCGAACTTGTCGTACGCGGTGTCGTTGCAGACCAGCGTCTCCATGTAATCGGAGATCGCCTCGACGACCTGGTCACCGGTCACCTTGGTCGTGCCGTACGCATCGTTGAGCAGCTGCTTGTAGCCGGCGACCTTGCCGATCGCGGCGGCCTTCTTGTCGAGCTTGTCCATGCCCGCATTCATGTTGGCGCCGCCCCACGCCGCCTTGGTGTTGGCCTCGAGCGTCGGCGCGCGGCCGTCCCAGTAGAACGCGTTCTTGTAGTAGGCGACGTTCCACAGCTGCGGAGCGTGTCGGGTCAGTGTCTTGCCGCCCGAGCCGATCGCGAGCGGCTCGTGCCCGCCCGTACCGTCCTCGTTCTGGTGGCACGAGTAGCACGAGCGATCGTTGGCCCCGGAGAGGCGCTTGTCGAAGAACAGCACGTGGCCGAGCGCGACCTTCTGCTCGCGCTTGGCATCCTCCGGCAGCTCGAGCGGCGGCATCTGGGCCAGCTTGCCCTGCGACGGCCGCGGCGCCTCGACGGGGGGCGCGGCGGCGGAGCCACTGCCCTCCTCGACGGTAGGCTTCTGTTCTTCCTTCTTCTTGCATCCGGCGAACGCAAGGATCGCCAGGCCGGTCACGACAAGCTTCATGATTCTCACTGGGGTTTGAGGTTGTCTAGACACGCGAGCAACGGCTCGCACTCGCTCTCTTCGCGTTGACACACTTCCAGGACGCGGATCTGCCGCGACGAGTACTCGGACTGCTCGCAGTTCTCGATGTACTTCGACGTGAGCGCGTGCTGGATATCGGCGGACGTATCCTTGTCGAACTGCTCCTGACTGACCTTGCCCGCCGCGAGATCGCGCTTCGCATCCGCGACGGCACATTCGGTGATCCTGGGGCCGAGCGCCTCGCACGCGGTGTCGCGGCGGCGCTCGATCTCGGTGCGCGTGTCGGTCGCCGGGCCGGACGGCTCGGCGGCGCCGCTGCCGGCGTTCGCGACCGGGGTGGACGACGTGCTGCCGCAGGCAGCGAGCAAGGCGAGGAGCAGGAGCTTGGTCATGATGATCGGGACAGGTCTGGGATGCGGTGGTTTCAGGGCGCGAGGGCCTCGCCCTCGGTCCCCTCGTCATCGAGCGGGATCAGGCACTGCTTCTCGAGCTCGCCAACGCTGGCCGCACGGGCCAGGCACGGCACGCGGGCGGCGGGATCCTTGGCGCAGTCGTTCATCGCCATCGTCGTGTTGTCGGCGACGGCCTCGGCGACGCGGTCGGGCTCGGTGGCCTGCGCATCGGCGCGGTACAGCTCCTCGACGTGCGGGCGCACGCCGTCGCACGTCGTCGCGGTCACGACGGCCGCGCCACTGCCTGGCGTGCCGGGACCGGTGCTCGCTCCGTTCGCAGCCGTGCTCGAGCACGCCGCCCCGAGCAGGAGCACAGCCAACGCCTTCATCGCGCGCGACCTTAACGCAGGCAGCTACGCGGGTCCAACCATCACGCGAAAGCCTTCGATCTGCCACGGCGGCTGCGCGATGCGCCCGCGGTCCGTGAGATCGAGGTGCATCGGGGTGATGCTGTTCCAGCCGCGCGAGACGGCGACACAGTCGCTGCCCTCGACATCGTCGTGGCCCGCCGGCCCGCCGCCGACCCAGTAGTACGGGCGACCGCGCGGATCCGCACGTTCCTGGACGTCGTCCTCGTAGAGCCGGCGGCCGAGCGTCGTCCATTGATACGCCTCGCTACCGGCGCCGGGCATGTTCACGTTGAGGACGGTGCCCGCGGGGATCGGCTCCTCGACGGCGGCGCGCACGACCTTCGCCGCGAAGTCGACCGCGTGGACGACCTGCTTCGCACGTGGGGCGAGCGAGCACGCGATGCCGGCGGCGCCGCGCAGCGCGCCCTCGACGGCTGCCGCGACGGTGCCGGAGTAGAAGACGTCGCTGCCGAGGTTGTAGCCGTCGTTGATGCCCGACACGACGACCGCGGGCATGCGATCGCACAGCTTCAAGACGCCGAGGTAGACGCAGTCGACCGGCGTGCCCGACAGCGAGTAGCGGCGCGGCGCGACCTCGGTCAGCCGCAACGGCTTGTGCAGCGTGATCGCGTGCGACGCCGCCGAGCGCTGGCGCTCCGGCGCGACGACGATGACGTCGGCGAACTCCTCGATCCGATCGGCGAGTGCGAGGAGGTGGGGCGAGGCCACGCCATCGTCGTTCGAGCAGAAAACGAGGGGACGTGTCATGGCGGCCGCGGAAAAAAAGGTGGACGGCTGGGGAAGCCGTCCATGACCAGTCGAGGCGACAGGATTCGAACCTGCGACCCCCAGACCCCCAGTCTGGTGCGCTACCAGGCTGCGCTACGCCTCGGGTGGCCAAGAAAATCGATAGACGGGGTCTACTCGATCGGCGCGCGCCCGTCAATCACACGGGCGGGAGGCCGTTGAGAATGTTTTTCAGAACCTGCGAGGGCTTGAACGTCAGCACGCGGCGGGCCGGGATCAGGATCGGCACCGCGCGCTGCGGATCGCGTCCCATGCGATCCTTCTTGTCACGCACGACGAAGTTACCGAAACCCGAGATCTTGATCTTCTCGCCGCGCTCGAGCGTCTCCTTGACGACGTTGAAGACGGTCTCGACGATCTCGGCGGCTTCTTTCTTCGAGAACCCGCCTACTTTCTCGTAGACCGACTCGATGATGTCCGCCTTGGTCATTCGTGCCATGACCCGAGGCTACCACACTCCCGCGCCAGGCTTCCAATCAACGTGCTGGAATGGTTGCGGTTCCCGTCGCTGCAGCCGCTCAACGGCGCTGCGCGGGCAGGTTCTCGACGAGCCGGCCGACGATCGTCTCGTGGGCCTTGTCGACCTCCGCGTCGGTCAGGGTGCGCTCGGGGGAGCGGTACGCGATCGACCACAGCATGCTCTTCATGCCGGCCCCCAGCCGCGCGTCACGGTACTCCTCGAGCAGCCGCACGCGGGCGACGAGGGGCTCGTTCGCGGCCTCGATCACGTCGACGATCCGCGCGGCCGCGATGTCCTCGCCGAGCAGCAGCGAGACGTCGCGCTCCGAGCCCGGGAACCGCGCGATCGCCTGCATCTGGGCCGGCGGCGCGAGCGGCAGCTTCGCGAGCTCGACCTCGAAGGTGAAGACCGCACCGGTCACGCCGAGCCGCTCCCGGACCTCCGGATGGACCTCGCCGAACCAGCCGACCACGTCGCGGTCCAAGACCAGCTCGCCGGCGATGCCCGGGTGCAGGTACGGCACGCCCGTGGTCGGGTTCGTCCGCACGCGGACCGGGCCCGCGATCGCGCGGATCGCCTCGAGCGCGAGCGCCTTCGCATCGAACGCGTCCCACGCGACGCCGTCGCCGATCTGGCCCGGGCGCTTGCCCGCGAGCACGCCGGCGGCCCACTGCGGTTCGTCCGCGAGCTCGTGCATCGTGCGCTCGCCGACGCCCTCGCCCTTGCGCCAGAACACGCTCCCCACCTCGAACAGCGCGACATCGCCGCGGCCGTAGCTCTGGTTGCGCGCGATGGCCGCGAGCAGGTTCGGCAAGAGCGACGTGCGCATCACCGCCTGATCGATGCTCATCGGGTTACGGATCGTGATCGGCTGCGCGCGCCGATCGGTCGCGGTCAGGCCCAGCGCGGACGCGCGGTCCGCCGACTGGAAGCCGTACGTGATCGCCTCGGCGGCTCCCGCGGCGGCGAGGGCGCGGCGCGCGAGGTCAGCACGCCCGGCCGGCCGTACCGGCGGTGCCTGGCGCAGCACGGGTAACGTTGACGGCACCTGCTCGTAGCCCGTGATGCGCAGGATCTCCTCGATGACGTCGACCTCGCGCGTGACATCGGTACGCGCCGACGGCGGCGTCACCGCGAGCTCGCCTTGCGTCTCGGTGGTCACCGTGAAGGCGAGCCGCTCGAGCGCGTCGCGGCACGCGGTCTCGCCGAGCGGGACGCCGGTCACGCGCTGGACGCGTGCGAGCCGGGTCGGGATCGGCGCGATCGCGCGCGTGCCCGGGTACGCATCGACGGCCGCGCCGACGACCTTGCCGCCGCCGAGCATGCACAGCAGGCGCGCCGCACGCGCCGACGCCAGGCTCGCGAGCTCGGGATCGACGCCGCGCTCGAACCGATGCGACGCCTCCGAGTGCAGCCCGAGCCGGCGCGCGGTGCGGCGCACGAGCAGCGGCCGGAAGCTGGCGCTCTCGAGCAGCACGCGCGTCGTGGCGCCGGTGACCTCGGTCGCGGCGCCGCCCATCACGCCGGCGAGCGCGATGCCGCGATCGCCGTCGCGGATCACGAGATCGGT
>DAIRFU010000815.1:0-2986 GCA_036794935.1 Kofleriaceae bacterium
GCGGGGACGCGGTGAACCCGCTGCGCTCGTAGAGACGCAGCGCCGGGTTCTCCGGCCGCACCTGCAGGTGTACCGCGCGCACGCCGCGCGCGCGCAGCTCGTCGGCCAGCCGCTCGAGCACGGCCGTCGCGGCGCCGGCTCCCCGGCGCGGCTCGTCGATCCACAGCTCGGTGAGGTATGCGTCGCGACCGCCGAACTCGAGGTCGTAGCCATACGTCGTGATCGCGTAGCCGATGACGCCGCCGTCCTCGACGAGCCAGGCACAGCCCAGGCTCGCGTCGCCGAGCAGCCGGCGCAGCGCCGCCTCGAGCAGGTCGTCGGCGATCTCGATCCCTTCGTGCGTGTTGAGCGCACGCGTGCGCGGCAACACCGCTGCTAGATCATCGAGCGTCGCCGGCCGCAGCGCGATCATTCGCGGTCGAGGTAGGTGTAGCCGATCATGCCCTGGCGGAAGCGGTTGATGAGCGTGCGGCTCTCCTCGATCGTCATCAGCTTCTTGCGCAGCGCCTGCTCGACATTGTTGCGCATGCGGCCGAGCAGATCGCTCGGCGAGTAGTCGACGAACTGGAGCACCTCGCTCACGGTGTCCCCCGCGACGACTTCCTTGACGTCGTAGTCACCCTCCGGCGAGAGCTGGACGTGCACGGTGTTGGTGTCGCCGAACAGGTTGTGGAGGTCGCCGAGGATCTCCTGGTAGGCGCCGACGAGGAAGATGCCGAGGTAGTAGTCCTGGCCATCGTTCTTCGGGTGCAGCTCGAGCACGTGCTTGACGTCGCGCAGATCGATGAACGAGTCGATCTTGCCGTCGGAGTCGCACGTGATGTCGGCGAGCGTCGCGCGCCGCGTGGGCTCCTCGGTCAGGCGATGGATCGGGCAGATCGGGAACAGCTGGTCGACGGCCCACGCGTCGGGCACCGACTGGAACATCGAGAAGTTGCAGAAGTACGTGTCGGACAGCGCCTTCTCGAGACCCTCGAGCTCCTCGGGCACGTGGGCCTGGTTGCGCGAGATCATCAGCACCTTCTCGCAGATCGCCCAGAATAGATTTTCGCAGAGCACCCGGTGCTCGAGCGAGAGGTGGCCGAGGTTGAACAGCTGGAGGACCTGATCCTTGTACTCGACGGCGTCGTGATAGCTCTCGAGCAGGTTCTTCGCGCTGACGCCCTGGTACGTCTCCCACATGTTCGTGACGAGCGGCGGCGACGGCTTGGCGATCTGTGCCGGCACGTGGGTGTTGAACTCGGTCACGCCGAGCACGTTGACGACGAGCACCGAGTGATGCGCGGCGACCGCGCGCCCGGACTCGCTGACGATGTTGGGGTGCGGGACCTGGTCGGCGTCGCAGATCTCCTTGATCGCGTAGACGACGTCGTTCGCGTACTCCTGCACCGTGTAGTTCATCGACGACGCGAAGTTGGTCTGCGAGCCGTCGTAGTCGACGCCGAGGCCGCCGCCGACGTCGACGTACTTCAGGCCGATCGCGCCGAGCTTGTACATCTCGCAGAACAGCCGGCCGGCCTCGCGCAGCGCGTTCTTGACGCTCTTGATCGCCGAGATCTGCGAGCCGAGGTGGAAGTGGAGCAACTTGACGGTATCGGCCTCGCCCCAGCTCTTGAGCTTGTCGACGGCCTCGACCATCTCGGCGGCCGACAGGCCGAACTTCGAGAAATCTCCGCCGGACTGCTCCCAGCGGCCGGCGCCGCGCGATGACAGGCGGGCACGGATGCCGAGCGACGGCTTGATCTTCACGCGCTCGCTGACGCGGTGGATGTTGTCGAGCTCGGACGGCTTCTCGACGACGAGGATGACGGTCTTGCCCATCTTCGACGCCAGCAGCGCGGTCTCGATGTACTCCTCGTCCTTGTAGCCGTTGCACACGATCAGGGCCTCGTCGTCCTGATGGATCGCCATGATCGCGAGCAGCTCGGGCTTGCTGCCGGCCTCGAGGCCATAGTGGAACGGCCGGCCGTACTCGATGATCTCCTCGACGACGGTGCGGTTCTGGTTGACCTTGATCGGGTACACGCCGCGGTACTGGCCGGTGTAGCCGTACTCCTTGATCGCCGTGTTGAACGACGCGCACAGCAGCTCGATGCGCGCCTTCAAGATGTCGCTGAACCGGAGCAGGATCGGCAGCTGGATGCCGCGCGCGACGAGCTCGTCGATCAGCTCCTTCATGTCGATCGCGCCCTGGCCTTCACCTCGGGGCTGGACGATCAGGTTGCCCTGATCGTTGACGCCGAAGTAGCCGCATCCCCAGCGCGGGATGTTGTACGTGTCGTTGGCATCGGCGGCGGTCCACCGGCGCAACGGATCGTGTGCGAGTAGAGCTTTCGCGCGTGCCATGTTCCCACGACGTAGTTACGGCCAATCGGCCGCCGCTGCAATGGGGATCTTCTATTGCTTCACGACGACGCGGGCCTGTGGCAACGCCGCCTGTCGCGTCGCCGCCGCGCGGAGCTTGTCGAGCACGCTCGGCGGCATGAACACCTCGGTGTTCGCGTTGATGACGAGGCCTCGCTCGGCGAGCAGCTCGACGAAGAGCAGCACGTTCGTCACCCGCTTCATCCGCACGCTCGCCCACGCGAGCCGCTTGCCGCTCTTCTTGATCGTGATCCGCGCGCCGCCCGCGCCGACGTGCTGGATGTCGGCGAGGCCGATGGTGCCCTTCTTCGCGTGGCGCAGCTCGGTCTCGCCGATCGCGAACGGCGTGAACACCGGCGTACCGGCGCGCAGCCGCGGGTGGAGCTCGGCGAACGCCCGGTCGAGCGCCTCGGCCGCCTTGTGGTAACGAGCGTCGATCGGCAGCTTGGTGCCGGTTCTGCCGACCAGCACGAGCTGGCCCTGGACGAACCGACGGTTGCTGTGCTTGCCGCGCTTGCGCAACGAACGCCACACAGCGAGCACCACCATCACGATAATGACACCAATCACGCCACCCTGGCCACCTGCGGCATACACCATCATCTGATCCATGGACCAGAAC
>DAIRFU010000190.1:0-10874 GCA_036794935.1 Kofleriaceae bacterium
GCTCGCGATGTCGCCGCGGCCACGCCGCAGCGTCCGCACCAGGTGGCGCGCCGCCTCGAGCGCGCGGTCGGCGTCGGCACGCGCGAGGGCGCGGGCGAGCTCGGCGTCGAGCTCCTCGATCGCGACGCGCGCGAGCGCCGGATCCCGCGCGGCCTCGGCCAGCTCGGCGAGCACCGCATCGTGATCGTCGGCGAGCCGGTGGTACGCGAGCTCGGCGGTCAGCGCGACTGTCGCATCGCCCGCGCCGCGCCACTGCGCGACGGAGTCGGCCGGCACGCCGCCGGCGAGACCGACCGCGCGGACCGCGAGCTCGCGGGTGCGCGTCGTCGCCGCGCGTGCCGCCTCGAGCAGCGCGGGGCCGTGGACCTCCGAGGGCGTGGCGAGCACGGAGACGAGCGGGCGCCACACGTACGGCGATGGCCGCGCCACCGCGGCGATGACGAGCGGCGCGGCGGCATCGACGCGCCCGGCCGCGTGCAAGCGTGCGAGCACGTCCGCGGCGCGCTCGGGCCGCGGTCCGTCGAGCTCGCGCACCAGGGCCTGCACCGCACGATCGTCGAGCACGGCGCCGGTGCCGAGTGCGTCGGCGCCGCCACGCGCGCTCGCGCCGGCGACGTGCTCGATCGCGAGCGCGGGCAGCTCGCGCGCGATCCGGCTCGCCGCGAGCAGCCACACCGCGGCGGCGAGCGCGGTCACGATGTAGAACGCGGTCGGCGCGCCCGCCAGCACCGCCGCGATCACGCCGCCGAGCACCGCGCCCGCCCGCTTCGCGGTGCCGTCGAGGAACCCGCCGACGCGGCCGCGCACCGCGGTCGGCAGCAGTGTCTGCGCGAGCTTCTCGGCGGGCGTCTCGATGCCGGCGTCGAGCACGCGCGCCGAGACCTGCGCCGCGATCGCGACCGCGAGGATCGGTGCGACGACGAGTCCGAGGCCAGCCGCGAGCGCGACGAGCGGCGCGAGCAGCAGCGCGCGCCCGGTGCCGGCACGCGCGAGCACGCGTGGCGCGACGAACAGCTGGACCGCCAGCGTGAGCAGCTGGCCGCCGCCGCGAATGCCGCCGAGCAGCGCTGCCAGCTCGCCGGTCGAGCCGCCGCGCGCCGCGACCTCGACGCCGAGTGCGAAGTACACGAGCGACGCGAACGCGCCGCCGGCCGCGACGAGGATCGCCAGGTGCGCGGCAAGCGGATGGCGACGCACCGCACGCGCACCGTCGCGCCACGAGCGCACGATCAGCGCCCGGATCGGCGCCGCCACCGTGGCCGGCGATGCCGGCGCGCCGACCCGCCGGGTGGTGGCGAGCCGGGTCGCGCACGCGCCGGGGAGTGCGACGAGCAGCGCCGCCGCGACGAGCACGCCGCGCGCGCCGATCGCCGACGCGAGCGGCACGACGAGCACCGCGCCGATCGCGGCCCCTGCCCCGCCGAGTGCGGCGAGCAGCGGCACCAGGCGCTGGCTGCGCCGGGCATCGATGCGCTCGGCGATCACGACCCAGAACGCGAGGTCGGTACCGGCCGCGAGCTGCTTGCCGCCGACCAGCGTCGCGATCGCTGCCGCGCCGGGCGCGACCGAGGCGAGTGCGGCGAGCGCCGCGATCACGGCCGCCGAGATGAGGGCGAGCGTCGCGAGCACGCGCCGGCGATCGAGCCGATCGCCGAGACCGCCGACCACCGCGAGCACGATCGCGAGCAGCGCGCTCGACACCGCGACCGCGTGGCCGAGGTGCGCGGGCCCGATCTCGGCAAGAAACATCGCGTCCGCCGCGGCCGCGGTCATCGCGGCGCCACCGCTCGCGAGCGCGAACACGAGGCCGGCCGTCGCGACCAGGGACCTCTCGTCGGCGCGGAGCAGGCCGCCGCCGACGAGGCGCACGGCCGTCGACGCGGCTGCCCCCATCACCCGCCATCATAAGCGAGTCACGCGCTACCGGCCGCGGCGGGCCGTGTCATCATCTGAGCGATGCGCCTCGGGCCTACCCTCGCCGTGCTCGTGACCGCCGCCGGGGCGGCCGGCCTCGTGCTCGCCCAGACGACCGGCGCGCGGCCGACGCTACACGAGGACCTGCCGGCGCTCACCGGCGACAAGGCGCAGCCGACCGTCGGGCCCCATGCCCCGGGCGCGAACCCGAGCGCGATCTCCGCCGGCGACAAGACGCTGGTCGAGCCGTCGCTCGACAGCCGGCCGGCCAACCCGAGCGAGCCCGTGCTCGGCGCCGGCGGTTTCGCCGCCGATCGGCAGACCTCGATGCAGCCCGACGACAACACCGGGCCCGACGGCACGCTCCAGTACGTCAGCGTGTTCAACCCGGACGTGCTGCCGTTCAAGCGGATGACCACGTTCGACACGATCGCGGAGGACTACACGCTCCACGTCGGCCGCACCGCCCTCACCGACCTCGCGGTCGGCGGCACGACGGATCCGAAGAAGCGCGATCGGTTCTGGGGCGACGTGCTGCTCCAGCTCAAGCCCGGCGTCGACGTGCCGCTGCCGTCGGTCGCACCCGACATGCGGATCCTGTCCTACGAGGTCAAGCCGAAGATCAAGCTGTCGTTCAGCAAGGACGGCGCCGACAACTTCTACGTGCGCAGCGATGACAGCGGCGCCTCGGGTCAGTACCGGCTCGTGTTCTACGCCGATGCCGACGCCGGCTACTTCGCGCCGTCGTTGCCGCCGCGCTCGTATCGCGTCCGCGACGTGATCGCGAACACGCCGCCCGAGCTCGAGCCGAACGTGCCGCCGGCCGTGCGCAAGCAGGCGCAGATCACGCTCGGCAAGCTCGGCATCGATGCCAGCTACGACCTCGGCGTCGCGTTCAACCGCCTCGTCGGCTACTTCCGCGCGTTCCAGGCCGGCGACATCGCGAACCCGACGGGCAACCTCTACCGCGATCTGTGCGACAGCCAGGCCGGCGTGTGCCGCCACCGCTCGTTCGCGTTCGCCGTGACCGCGAACGCGCTCGGCATCCCGACGCGCTACGTGCAGAACGAGGCGCACGCGTTCGTCGAGGTGTGGTTCCCGATCCGCGGCTGGCAGCGCATCGATCTCGGCGGTGCCGCGCTGCGCATGAACGTCACCGGTGCCGACAACAAGACGCTGCACCGGCCGCGCGCCGAGGATCCGTTCCAGAAGCCGCCCGAGTACAAGGACCAGTACACCCAGCTCGAGGGCGAGATCCGCGGCCTCACCGACCAGCAGGTGGCCGACAAGAAGCAGGGTCTCGACCAGGCGCCGCCGAGCGGTGCGATCGGCCAGCAGGCCAGCGATGCCACGACGCCCGATCGCATCACGCCGGATCCGACGCTGCCCGTCCAGCCGCAGGATCCCGCGAAGCCGACTCCGGAGCTGCTCGTCACCAGCTCGGACACGAGCGCGTTCCGCGGCGACTTCGTCCACGTCGAGGGTGTCGTCCGCGTCGCCGGCAAGGGCCTGGCCGACCGCCGCGTCGACGTGTTCCTCGCCCCCGCCGGGCGCGGCGGTGAGGGCGCCATCGCGCTCGGTCCGGCGGTGACGCGCCCCGACGGCGGCTTCTCCACAGACCTGCCGGTGCCGGCGGCGCTCGATCTCGCGCGCTACGAGATCCTGCTGTCGACCGCCGAGGACGCGGACTACAACGCGGCACTCAGCGACTGACGCTGAGCGTCACCGGCAGCGTGACGAGCGTCGGCGCGCCGGTCGCCGGGAAGTGCCAGCTGCGCAGCGCGCCCTGCACGCAGCCGAGCAGCCCCTGCGAGAACAGGTAGTGCGGCGCCTGTACGCGGCTGCGCGACACGCGGCCGCTGCCCTCGACGACCATCTTCACGGTGATCGTGCCACTGAGGTCGGTGTTCGCCGCGGCCTTCACGACGCAGCTCTGCACCCCACCCGACTGGCTCGCGATCGTCGAACGGATCTCGCCGTTGTCGAGCGCGCGCGCCTCGCTCTCGCTACTCATGTCGATCGCGTGCTTCGGCGGCGATGTATCGTCGCCGCGCCACTCGAGCGCGCGATCGCGGGCGCCGAGCTCGACGAGCCGCGGTGGCTCCGTCTCCTCGCCGCCGCCCGAGCTCAGCCAGTCCTCGTCGTCGCCGCCGGGCTGCCGGTGGCCGCCGCGCGGCCGGCGCCGCTTCTTCTTCTTCACGCCGCCATCGCTCGGTGCCGAGGCGACGACGCCGGCATCCGACGGAGCGGTCACCTCACTCACCCACGGCGGCCGCAGCGCGAGATACATTCCTCCCGCCCCGACGATCAGGCCAATGACGAGCCCCGCACCGAGTGAGCCACTCACTGGCCACCAGTTGTATCACGCCGCCCCGCTGACGCCCGCACGCGCCGCGGCGGTGGTCGCGATCGCGATCGTGACGCTCTACGCGGTGCAGCTCGTGCTCCTCGGTCTCGGCACGCCGGCACTCGCCGCGTCGGCCGTGGGCGACGTCGTCGTGCTCGCGGGGCTGCTCGGCTACGCGCGCCGGCGCGGCGTCCCCATGCGCGACCTCGGCCTGCGCGGCGCGCGCTTGCGCTTCGTGGTCGCGGCGATCTTGCTCGGCCTCTCGATGTGGTACCTGACCGCGCTGCTCGTGGCGCTGCTCGACATGCCGGGCGACACCACGAAGCTCCAGCAACTCGTCGAGCAGACCGCGCTCGCGCCGACCCTCGTCGCGCTGACCGTGTTCCCGGCGGTCGCCGAGGAGGTGCTATTTCGCGGGGTGCTGTTGCGCTCGCTCGCGCCGCGGCTTCGCGCGCCGGCGGCGATCGTGATCTCGGCGCTCGTGTTTGGCCTCTATCACCTGTTCCCGCCGCAGATGGTCTCGACGTTCGTGCTCGGCCTCGTGCTCTGCGTGCTCACCGTCCGCTCGGCCTCGCTCGTGCCCGCGATGATCGTCCACGCGCTCAACAACACCATCGCGGTGCTGCTCGCGCGCGACGAGATACCGGGCGCGAGCGCGTGGCTGACCGCACACGGCGAGCTCGCCCTGGGCGGCGCGATCGTGCTCGTCGCGTCCGGACTGGTCCTCGCGGCCCGCGGCGTCGCGCCGTCAGCAACCGTCTGATCGGGCCGCTGCACCGCGCGTGCGGTCGCTGACCGAACGCTCTCGTGCGGTGGGGGGGAGATCAGTCTGGGCACCTAACCCGGCGGAATCACGTCACCACCACTTTCGTAAGCGACGCGACAAGCACGCAATAACTTGCGAGGGTTGCTACAATTGAAACGTGCCCGACCCGAAGCGAGTCCTCTGGTATTTGCGCAAGGTCCCGTTGCTCGCGGACCTCGGTCCCGACGCGATCGCGCGGATGGCCGAACGAGTCGAGCTCCGCGAGGCGCGCCGCCGCGACGTGATCTACCTGCCCGGCGATCCGGGCCGCTCGCTGTTCTTCGTCCACGGCGGTCGCATCAAGGTCAGCAAGGTCACGCGCGACGGCAAGTCCCTCACGCTCGCCTATCACGGCCCCGCCGAGCTGTTCGGTGACAGCTGCCTGCTCGACGGCGGACCGCGCACCGAGATGGCCGAGGCCGTCGAGAACGCGCTGCTCTCCGAGATCGATCGCGTGCACTTCGAGGAGCTCATGCACAGCCACCCGACGCTTGGGCTCGCGATGACGCGCCTCATGATCGTGCGGCGCCGCGAGCTCGAGAACAAGGTCGAGGCGCTCGTGTTCCGCGACGTGTCGAGCAAGCTCGCCGAGCTGCTCGTCAAGCTCGCCGGCGAGTACGGCGTCGACGACGCGCGCGGCACGCTGGTCGCGCTCAAGATCACGCACCAGGAGCTCGCAAACCTGATCGGCTCGACGCGCGAGACCGTGTCGCTGACGCTGTCGCAGTTCAAGCGCAAGCGCCTGATCCTGACCGAGGGCCGCAAGGTCATCATCTCGGACACCGAAGCGCTGCGCGCGCTCTACTGAGCGAACGCCGCGCGCCGCGCGACCATCTCGACGGCGAGCGCGAGGGCGCGCTGCATCGACGCCGCGCGCGCGATGCCCTTGCCGGCGATGTCGTACGCGGTGCCGTGATCGGGCGACGTGCGCACGATCGGCAGGCCGAGCGTGACGTTGACCGACTCGTCGAAGTCGATCAGCTTCACCGGGATCAGGCCCTGGTCGTGGTACATCGCGACGAGCGCGTCGTAGCGGCCATGCACGGCATCGCGGAACGCGGCGTCGGGCACGAGCGGCCCGAGCAGCGTCGCCTGTGCACACGGCTCGACGAGCGCCGGCGCGATGATCTCGGCGTCCTCGTCGCCGAGCAGGCCATCCTCACCGGCGTGCGGGTTGAGGCCGACGACACCGATCCGCGGCGCGGTCACGCCGAGGTCGCGCACCATCGAGGTCACGACCAGCTCGATCACGACGCGCACGCGATCGGTGGTGAGCTCGGTGACAACCTCGGCGAGCGGCCGGTGCACGGTGGTCAGCGCGACCTTGAGCTTGGGCCCGACGAAGAACATCGCGACGTCGCGCGCGCCGAGGCGAGCGGCGAGCATCTCGGTATGGCCGAGGAACTCGAAGCCGGCGCGCCGCGCCCATGCCTTCGAGATCGGTGCGGTGACGATCGCACCGAGCTCGCCGCGGCCCGCGGCCGCGACCGCGGCCTCGAGATACGCCACCTGCGCGGCGCCGCTCGTCAGATCGGGCGCCCCGGGTGTGGTCCGATCGCCCTCGCCGCTGCCGACGAGCGTGACGTCCGGGACCGGCACGCCCATCGCCTTGGCGCCGCGCTCGAGCGGGACGCGATCACCATAGACGACGATGCGGTCGCGCCATTCACGCGGCGCGGCGTGAAGCGCCGCTGCGACGATTTCGGGGCCAATTCCCGCGGGATCGCCGAGCGTGATGCCGACCTGCGTGCGCGCGTCCACAGCCCAACGTTATCACTGCTTGCCTGCGGCGCTGGTTCGTCCATTCTATGGATGATGGGGCGCGCCCGGACCTGGCTGCTCGTCGTGCTGGCCGGGTGTGCCGGCGCGGAGGCCATGACGCTCCCGCAGAGCGCGAAGCCTGGCGTCGCGGCGACGTCGATGAACGAGGTCGGGCTCAACCCCGGCGAGACGATGGCGTTCGAGGTCCGGCTGGGCGGCGTGCTCGCCGGTGAGGCCGCGCTCGCGGTCGGCGAGCTCGGCGAGTTCGAGGGCAAACCGGCAGTCGTCGTCAAGTCGCGCGCGAATACCGCGGGCGCCGCGGCGCTGTTCAAGCGGATCGTCGACGAGGCGACGACGGTGATCGACATGAAGTCGGGCCGCCCGCTGAAGCTCGACACGCACGTCGAGCAAGGGAGCAAGGAGACGACCGCGGAGGCGACGTTCACCGGCACGATCGCCGAGATCACGTACAAGCGCAGCACCGATCGGAACCCGCACACGTACAAGATCAACTTCGGCGCGCAGGCGGTCCACGACACGCACTCGGCGATGGCGCAGGTGCGCGGCTGGCGGCCCGCCCCCGGCACGACCCGCACGGTGTTCGTCGTCGGCGGCCGCCGGCTGTGGCGCGTCGACGTCACGTACGTCGGCGACGAGACGATCGGCTCCGCGGTGGGGAACCGCCGCGCGATCAAGTTCGAGGGCCGCTCGTTCCGCGCGCGGTCGAACTTCACGATCGAGAAGGGCAAGCCGATGCGCACGTTCACGGTGTGGCTTTCGGACGATGCCGATCGCGTGCCGCTCAAGGTGCTCGCGAAGACCGAGCTGGGCGACGTCACCGTCGATCTGACCGAGTACAACCGGCCGTACTGATCGCCGGCTACTCGGGCGCGTCGGTGTGGCGCTTCGGCCGCGGGTGAACCGGACCGGAGTCCGCCACGACGAGCGGCTCGACGGCGAGCTCCGGCTCGACCTCGCCGCTTGCGGCTTCCTCCTCGAGGCGCTCGATCGAGATCTCGGGCTCGCTCGGCGGTGGCAGCGACGCGGCCGGTGGTGCGACCGACGCGGGCACGGATGCCGCCGCGCGAGCCTCGACGACGATCTCGGCATCCTCGTCGTCGGCCGGTGCGAGCCGGTGGGGCTCGACGGGAGCGGGCTGGGTCGTGAGCTCGTCGAGCGCGCGATCGACATCGCCCGCCACCTCGCTCGGCGTCGCGATCAGGCTCGATGGCGGGGTACTGCCACGCGCGTGCAGGCGCGGGGAGCTGACCCGCTCCGGCGGCTCGGCCGGTGGGCGCGCGACCGTGGGCAGGCCGCGGTCGGTGTCCGCCTTCGGGCGCGGCACGGCGGGCGTGCCCGCGGGCGGCGTGTTCTCGCTTCCCGGATCGATGAGACCACGCGGCTCGGCGTCGCCCTGGACGACGATCTTCCCGGTGCGCCGATGCGGCCGGCGCACGGCGATCTCCGCCGCGAGTGCCTCGAGCAGCGCCTCGCCGAGCTCGGGATCGTCATCACACAGCTCGCGGAAGTCATCGTTGCGCAGCGCGAGCGCGCGCAGATCGCCCTGCGCGACGGCGAGACCATTCTTGTCAGGCAGCGGCCGGTCGGCGAGCAGCGCCTCGGGATAGATCAGCGAGCCGGGACCGCGCAGGTGACCGTCCTGGAGCAGCGTGCCCTCGACGACGATCCACGCGACGCGGTCGCCGAGCGTCTGCGCCGGTAGCTTGTCGCCCGTCGGGTACTCGCGCGGCAGCGCGATGCGCAGCGCGCGCAGCCGCTGCTGCGGGTTGACCTTCGCCCACAGCGGACAGGCGTGGATCGCGTGCTCGTCGCGGCGGAGCAGCTCGGCCGGCCGCGGGCTCTCGCCGGCCTCGAGCACGCGGACGACGAGCGCGGTCGCGTTGTCGCCACCGCCGCGCGCGAGCGCCATCTCGACGAGACGCTGGGCCGAGCGCGCCGGGCTCGGCAGCGTGGACAGCACCTCGCCGATCTCGTGCTCCTTGACGTATTCGGTGATGCCGTCGCTGCAGAGCAGTAAGCGATCGCCGTCGGCGACCGGCACGACGAACGTCGACACCTTGCACTCGTCGCCGATGCCGAGCGCGTTCGTCAGCATGCTCTTGAATCGCAGACCGTCACCGTCGACATCGACGTCGATGCCGGCCGCGAGCAGCCGGGCGAGCAGCGTGTGGTCCTCGGTGAGCTGCATCGCGATGCCATCGCGTACGAGATATGCGCGCGAGTCGCCGCAGTGCGCGAACACCACGTCGCCGCCGACGAGGACCGCACCGACCACGGTCGTCCCCATCCCGCCCTTGCTGCGATCCCGGCCGGCCTCGGCGAGGATCGCGTCGTGCGCGGCGACGACGCCGTGCTGGATCGTGTGGATCAGCTCCTTGCGCGTGTCCGGCGTGCCCTGCGCGAGCCACAGCTCGGCGGCCTTCTGGAGCGTGTCGCTCGCCCAGCTCGTCCGGATCGTCTGCACCGCGAGCGCGCTCGCGACCTCGCCCGCTGCATGTCCCCCCATGCCGTCGCACACGATGAAGATGCCGGCATCGGGATCGATGAAGTGCGCGTCCTCGTTATGGTCGCGTACGTTGCCGATACTGGTCTCGACCGCTCCGACGATGGAGGCGCGTCCTGCCACCGCTCCAGGATACACGCACCGGGCGCGGTCACAGGCGCTTACCCGCGCATCTTGTAGCCGACGTTCCGGATCGTCTCGATCAGCTCGCCGACCTGGCCGAGCTTGCTCCTGACTCGTCGCACATGGATGTCCACGGTCCGCGTCCCACCTGCATACGCGTAGCCCCAGGCACGCTCGAGCAGTGCCTGGCGCGTGAACACGCGGCCGCGGTGCTGCGCGAGGAAGCGGAGCAGCTCGAACTCCTGGTGCGTGAGGTCGATGCGACGGCCGGCGACGCGCGCCTCGTAGCCGGCGATGTCGATCACCAGATCGTCGATCTTGATCACCTCGTCGGAGCCAAACGTCGCGCTCTTCCAGTCGAGCTGGCGCAGCCGCCCGTAGAGCTCGGCCGGCACGATGGGCATCAGCACGAAGTCCTCGAAGCCGATCGAGAAGTCGAGGGCGGGCAAGCGCGCGACCGTGACGGCGATCAGGATCGGAACTTCGACGAGAGGTCCGCCATCACGGATCTTCTGGATCGATTTCTGCGCCCGCTGCAGCTCGTCACCGGCCTCGACGACGACGGCCACCGGCGGGTGTGCGACGAGGTCCGCCTCGTCGAGACCGCCGAGATCGAAGCGCCCCACCGAGACGCGTCCGCCCAGCTCGATGAGGAGCGTGGTCACCGACCCCGGTTCACGCGTGGTCTGCTCCGGATCTGCACACAAGACGACGGCCCGCACCACGCGAGTGATCTCCGTTACCGAGCGCCCGCGTCAAGGCGTCATGGGCCTTACCGTGACCTGGGCTTTCTCCGACGATTGGAGCTATTGCCAGGCCCCTGGAACATGTAAGAATTGGTTCTGGATGGAAGAGTTCCACTGCTCCTTCTGCGGAAAGCAGCGGCGCGAGGTACGCAAGCTCATCTCCGGCCCTCGCGTCTTCATCTGCGACCAGTGCGTGACTCTGTGCAACGACATCCTCGCCAAAGAGGAAGCGTCGGAGCGCCCGAAGTACCCGCCGCCGCGGGCGATCGTGGAAGAGCTCGACCGCTACGTCGTGGGCCAGAAGGACGCCAAACGCGCGCTCTCGGTCGCGGTCTACAACCACTACAAACGCATCGGCCTGCGCGGCAAGGCGAGCGACGTCGAGCTGCAGAAGGGCAACATCCTGCTGATCGGGCCGACTGGCTCGGGCAAGACCCTGCTCGCCCAGACGCTCGCGAAGAAGCTGGATGTGCCGTTCGCGATCGCGGACGCGACCACGCTGACGGAGGCCGGCTACGTCGGCGAGGACGTCGAGAGCGTGGTCAAGGCGCTGTTCCGCTCCGCCGGCGGTGACGTCGAGAAGACGGCGCGCGGCATCATCTGCATCGACGAGATCGACAAGATCGCCCGCAAGGGCGGCGTGCCGTCGCCGAC
>DAIRFU010000191.1:0-10873 GCA_036794935.1 Kofleriaceae bacterium
GGCGTGCGACGTGCTCGGCATCGCGGGCGAGATCCGCGACGATCTGAACTCGGTCGCGACGTTCCGGTTCGCCGAGGCCCAGAAGCAGAGCTGCGTCGACGATTGCTACAAGAGCGTGCCCGGGATGCTCGCGTACGCGATCATCCAGGAGCTCGCGACCAATCACTTCTACCTGATGGTCGCGAAGCGCACGAGCTCGCCGTTCCTCAGGGACCTGTTCACGCGGATCGCGGGCGACGAGATGCGCCACCACGTGTTCTATCGCGACGCGCTGCGCGCCGGCTTCGCGACGACGCCCGACCCGGTCTGGTACAGCGACCAGGTCTACCGGGCGACGAAGGCGTTCAAGATGCCTCACCTCATCTACAAGCTTCAGGTCCCGTTCTTCGAGGGCGGCGACTGGATGATCGAGGGCGAGCTGCGGGGCCAGCTCGCGCGCTGCTTCAGCTTCGACCCGAGCCTGCTCGGTCGGCTGATGACCGACTACGCCGCGGCGAGCTGAGCGCGCTCAGAGCCGACCGATCGCGCCGATCGCCGGGACGATCAGGGTCGACGCGATCGCGGGCTCGGGATTGAACACGTGCTCGACACCGAGCTCGGCGACGAGCGAGAGGTGGCGGTGGATCGCGAGCTCGATGCCGCCGGCGGCACGGACGCCGAAGCGCGCGCCGTTCGAGACGAAGATGGGCACCCCGGCCGCGACGGTCGGCCGCAGCAGCCCGCGCAGGAACGCGTAGCGGGCGCCGGCATAGCCACCGAAGGTCCCGCCGAGCAGGGCGGCCGCCTCGACCTGGACGCCCCCGATCGCGACGTAGCTGAGACCGACGAGAGCCGCCGCACCCTCGAACTGCGGATCGACGTGCGCGAACGCGATGGCTCCGAGCCGGCTCGGTGCCTCCACCGCAACACCGCGAGCCTGCAGTCCCAGCGACGATGACGTCGCCGCGGACGTGGAGGACGACGCGGCGGCGAGGGGCATGGCCACGAGCGCGAGTGCGACCTGCACGCGCGTGCCGGCCTCGACCTCGATCGACTTCGCCGCGAGTGCGTAGTCGGCGTGGCGCGCCGAGACGACGACGGAGCCGGGCGGCACGCGATACCGCGTGGCTCGCAGTGCCGGCACCCAGTCGTCGTCGCCGACCTTGACCTGGGCACCGTCGGGGGTCACCGCGACCTCGACGATGCCGACGTGCCGATCGAGCTCGACGAGCACCCGCTCGACCTCGGGCTTGCGCGTCGCGTCGGTGTCGCTCGCGTCGAGGTATCGCTGGTAGGTGTTCGCGGCCTCCGCCTTGCGGCCGAGCGCCCTCAGCGTGGTGCCGATGTTGAGCAGGATCTTCGTCGACGGAAACCGCGCGTATGCGCCCTTGAACACGGCGAGCGCGCCGAGATAGTCCTTCGCGGCGTAGAGCTTGAGCCCCGACGCGACCAGCGCGCGGGCATCGCCCTTGTCGGTCGCCGGAGCGGGCGGCGCCGGCTGGGCGCGCGCGATCGTCGCGGCGAGCAGACACGCGGTCACGAGCACGCTCTTCATTCAGATGTCGCTCTCGAGCAGCGGCGCGCCGCCGGGAGGAGGCGTCGGTGCCGGCGCTGGCTTGTCCGCTTTCTTGGCCGGGGTCGCGGTCACGGTCTCGCGGCGAGGCCGGTGCCTGGTGGGATGTGCGTGCTTCGCCGGTCTCTCGATCTCGACGGTCTCGGATTTCTCGGCGGGCGCGGGGTTGTCGACGGGCGCGGGCTTGTCGACGGGCGCGGGGTTGTCGGTCGCCTGGACCTTTGGCGTCGGCGCGATCTCGGGCGTCGCGACGGCGTCCACCTTCACCGGCGCTGCCGGCTGCGCGACGGGCTCCGCCTCCACGGGCGTCGCCAGCGGCATCGTCACCGTGGCCGGTGGCGGTGTCACCACCGGCGCGCTCGCGGGCGTGACCTCGTCGGTCGAGCTCCCGCGCAGCACGAACGTGGCGGCCACCCCGCCGACGAGCACCGCGGCCGCGATGATGCCGCCGAGCATGACGCGCGAACCGCGTGCCGGTGCCCCCGTCGTCACGTGACTCACCGCGCCCGAGAGCGTCGTCGGCCTGGCCGCCGCATCCGGTGCCGGCGTCGGCTGCGGTGCGAACGACGGCGACGATAGCGAGCCCGGCGTCGGTACGGGCGTGGGCTGGCTCGCGGGCCAGGATGACGAGCCCGGCGTCGGCAGCGAGCCCGGGGTCGAGCCCGGCATCGAGCCCGGGGTCGAGCCCGGGATCGAGCCCGGCGTCGAGCCCGGCGTCGAGATCGTGGCCATCGCGTCGGGCGGGATCGACGCGCGCACCGACTCCCAGCTCATCATCGTCGGCCAGCCGCCGCGATTCGCGATCGGCGACAGCGCCGCCGCCAGCTCGGTCGCGCTCTGCGGCCGTTGCTCGGGCTGCTTCGCGAGCAGCGCCATGATCAGCGCCTCGGTATCCGGCGACAGGTTCTCGGCGGTGCGCGACGGCGGCTCGGGGGTGACCATCATGTGCGCGGCGATCAGCTCGCCGGCTCCACGCACGGAGAATGGCGGCCGGCCGGTGACCATCTCGTAGAAGATGCAGCCGAGCGAGTAGAGATCGGCGCGGTGATCGACCTGGCCATTGCCGGCGCACTGTTCGGGAGACATGTACGCGGGCGTGCCGATCACGGCACCGGTCCGGGTCGCGTGCCCGGCGAGCTCGACGTCGCTGAGCTTGGCGATACCGAAGTCGAGCAGCTTGGGGCGCACCCCGAGCGCACTGTCCCCATCGGGCACCATGAAGATGTTGTCGGGCTTGAGGTCGCGGTGAACGACGCCCTTGGCGTGCGCTGCCGCGAGCGCGCTGCACACGGCGCGCAGCACGGCCGCGGCCTCCCCCTCGGAGGCGGCACCCTGGCGCTTGTTGCGCGCCGACAGCGGCATGCCCTCGAGGAACTCCATGACGAGGAACGCCTGCCCGGACGGCAGGTGACCGAAGTCGTAGACCTCGACGATCCCCGGATGCTTGATCGCCGTCGTCACACGCGCTTCGTTGAAGAACCGGGTGACGAGGCTCTTCTTCACCGCGTACTCGGGATTCAAGATCTTCACCGCCGCACTGCGGCCGATCAGCGTGTGCTCGGCGCGATATACCGTCGCCATGCCGCCGTGGCCGACCACGCCGGTGATGCGGTAGCTGCCGGCGACGGTCCCGATCACGGCTGGGATCATCGACCGCATGGCGGCGCGAGTCAACGCGACGCGAGTACGCGGCCGACCCACATGCGGCCCGTCGTGTCGAGCGCGCACGTTGACAGCCCGGCCACGAGGCCGGATGCTCGCTCTCGTGCGTGCTGTGTTCGTCTCGCTCGCGCTCGTCATCG
This sequence comes from Kofleriaceae bacterium, assembly GCA_036794935.1. Taxonomy (GTDB): domain Bacteria; phylum Myxococcota_A; class Polyangia; order Haliangiales; family Haliangiaceae; genus JABFXX01. The sequence continues at coordinate 3,355 of DAIRFU010000191.1, forward strand.
CGGGCGCCTGTCAGTCGCCGGGGCCCGACCTGTCGACGACCGCGTCGGACCTGGTCGGGGTGTTTCCGACAACGTGGGACTTCGGCTCCGTTCAGGTTGGCCAGACGTCGCCCGGCAAGACGATCATCGTCAGCCCGACCGGCTACCAGTACCAGACGATCAGCGCGATCACCGAGAACTGCGCGGGCTTCGACCTCGATCTTCCGCTGCTGCCGGCCGACGTCTATCGGACGTGCGAGCCGTGCTGCGGCGACCAGCTGTGCGCGAAGGGCTCGGACACCGAGTCTGCGGCGCCGGTGTGCTGCTTCGGTGACGAGCAGAGCTATGGCTTCACGGCCTACTTCAAGCCGACGGTCGCCGGCACGGTGTCGTGCGTCGTCACCCTGACGATCTCGAGCGGCAACCGGCAGGTCACGTTGACCGGCGTCGGCCAGCCTCCGCCGATCGCGATCGCCGTCCACCCCGGATCGATCGACTTCGGTGACGTGCGGCCCGGCAGCACCAGCTCGCCGGTCCCGCTCGAGGTGTCCAATACCGGCGGGCAGACCATGACCGTGAGTAACGTCACCGTTCCCGCCGGCTATACCCTGACGACGCCGACCAGCTACACGGTCGCCGCCGGCGCGACGCACACGCATACGGTGACCTGCAAGCCGACCGCGGTCGGCATGCTCGGCGGCAAGCTCCGGGTCACGAGCAACGATCCGATGAGGCCGACCGTCGACGTGCCGCTGGCGTGCCGCGGCGTCGACTCCGACGTCAAGATCTCGCCGAGCCCGATGACGTTCCCGAGCACGCGGATCGGCGAGCCCGTGGAGGCCAACATCACGATCGCGAACGAGGGTGCCGCGTCGATGGCGCTCGAGAGTGTCGAGCTGACCGGGACCGACCTGACGCTCGTCACGGCACCGCCGCCCGGCACCGTCGCGCCCGGCGCGAGCAAGACCGCACGCGTCCGCCTCGAGGCGATCACGAGTGATCCCGTGAGCGGCACGCTCGTCGTCACCTACGATAGCGGCAAGCAGGCGACCGCGCAGATCAGCGGGCGGGCGCTCGCCACGTCGATGGCGGTCACGCCGGACGGTGACGTCGCACTCGGGCCGGTGTGCATCGGCCAGTCGAAGACACAGGAGTTCACGATCCGCGCCGATCAGGACGGCGGCTTCGCCGTCACCGACATCACGCAGCCGGAGCCGCCGTTCACGATCACGGCGCCGACGCTGCCCGCCAGCGTCAGCGGCGGCGGCACGGGCACGGCCATGTTCGAGGTGATCGCCGCGCCGACCGACGCCGGGCCCGCGATGGCGTCCGTCGTGCTGACGACCGATATCCCGGGCGGAAGCCCACGCATGATCAACCTCGCGATCGACGGGTTGCCGGCCGGCGTCTCGCCCAGCCCGAGCGAGGGCATCGACTTCGGTGTCAGCGCGGTCGCGACGACCACCGTCGGACAGCCGGTCAACCTGTCGAACTGTACGGAGGCGGCGATCACGTTCGGCACGGCTCGTATCGAGGGTGAGGACGCGGGGGACTTCGCGATCGTCGCGGCTCCGGAATCGATGATGCTCGAGCCGACGGGCATCGCGACCTGGCTCGTCGTCATGACCGGGCGCACGAGCGGGATCAAGCACGCCGAGCTCGCCATCGATCACGACCTCGGCGTCGCGCGCGTGCCGCTGACCGGCGAGGCGGCGGCTCCGGCCATCGAGCCCGAGGACATCGCGGAGCACAGCTACTACACGTGCAGCACGGGTACCCGCGGCGGCCTCGCGCCGCTCGCGGCCGCGCTCGGGCTCCTGCTCGTGCGCCGGCGGCGTCGCCGGCGCGCCTAGCCGAACGTGATGCCCTGGGCGAGCGGCAACGCGGTCGAGTAGTTGATCGTGTTCGTCGCGCGTCGCATGTAGCTGCGCCACGCGTCGGAGCCCGACTCGCGGCCGCCGCCGGTGGCCTTCTCGCCGCCGAACGCGCCGCCGATCTCGGCGCCGGACGGGCCGAGGTTGACGTTCGCGATCCCGCAGTCGCTCCCCGCCGCCGACAGGAAGCGCTCGGCCTCGCGCAGATCGTTCGTGAAGATGCACGACGACAGGCCCTGCGTGACGTCGTTGTTGAGCGCGATCGCGGCGTCGAGCTCCTGGTAGCCGAGCACGTACAGGATCGGCGCGAACGTCTCCTCGCGGACGACCGCGGTCTGCGCCGGCATCCGCGCGATCGCCGGCCGCACGTACGCACCGCCGGCGCAGCCGGCGACCTCGACGCTGCCACCGCCGTGGACCTCGCCGCCCTCGGCGTGCGCCCGGACGAGCGCGGCGTCCATCGCCTCGCGCGCGGCGCGATCGATCAGCGGGCCGACGAGCGTGGCCGGCTCGCGCGGATCGCCGATCCGCAGCTGGGCGTACGCGCGCTGCACCCGCGCGACGAGCTCGTCACGGACCGCGTCATGGGCGATCAGCCGGCGCAGCGTCGTGCAGCGCTGGCCACACGTGCCGGCGGCCGAGAACACGATCGCGCGCGTCGCCAGGTCGAGGTCAGCGCTCGGCCCGACGATCATCGCGTTGTTGCCGCCGAGCTCGAGCAGCGTGCGCCCGAACCGCGCCGCGACGCGCGGGGCGACCGCGCGACCCATTCGCGTCGACCCGGTCGCGCTGACCAGGGCGACGCGCGGATCGTCGACGAGCGGGGCCGCGGCCGACGGGCCGCCGATCACGATCGTGGACAGGGCCGCCGGGGCCGGAGCGCCAGTCGCCGCGAATCGCGCGAGCGCGCGCTCGAACAGCGCACCGCAGGCGAGCGCCGTCAGCGGTGTCTTCTCCGATGGTTTCCACACGACCGCGTTGCCGCACGTGATCGCGAGCGCGAAGTTCCACGCCCAGACCGCGACCGGGAAGTTGAACGCGCTGATCACGCCGACCACGCCGAGCGGGTGCCAGGTCTCGGCGAGACGGTGACCGGGTCGCTCCGACGCGATGGTCAGCCCGTAGAGCTGGCGCGACAGCCCGACCGCGAAGTCGCAGATGTCGATCATCTCCTGGACCTCGCCGCGGGCCTCCGCCCCGATCTTGCCGGCCTCCAGCGTGACGAGCGCGGCGAGCTCCTCCTTGCCCGCGCGGAGCTCGTCACCGAAGAGCCGGATCAGCTCGCCGCGGCGTGGCGCCGGCACGTCGCGCCAGCCGAGGAACGCGGTGTGCGCACGCGCGATCGCCGCACTCGTGTCGGCGGCATCATGCGAGGCGAGCCGCGCGATGATGCTGCCGTCGATCGGCGAGCGCGTCTCGAGATCGCCGTCGAGCAGGCGGCCCGGGATCCCGAGAGCCGCGAGGTGCGAGGTGACGTCCATGGCGCCTCTTAACACCTCCGGGCCCGCCGGGCACCTGCGATCACCCGCGGTGCGCGCGCGAACGTCAGCGCGTGCGCCGGCGCCGGATCGCGGCGACCGCGGCGAGCGTCAGGAACGCGAAGCTGCCGGGGGCTCCGCCACCGGTCGCCGCGCAGCCCGCGCTGACCTCGGAGTCGTCGACGCCGCCGGTCATGTCGGATCCCGAGCCGGACCCGGTATCCGAGCCCGAGCCTGACCCCGAGCCCGTGTCCGATCCCGAGCCATCCCCATCGCCCGGGTCCGCGGGACCCGCCTGCGGCACGTACTGATCGACGAACGCGATCTCGGCGGCGACGGACGTGTAGATGTCCCAGCCGCCCGTGCACGTATCGGCGGTGCCGCCCGACGTGACGCCAGCGACCTCGAGCCCGCCGTTCACCGAGAGATAGGCGGGCCCGCCGCTGTCGCCGTAGCAGCTCGACTTGCCGAGCCGGCCGTCGAAGCAGAGCACGTTCGCGTTCGACACCGACGGGTCAGCCGCCCCCGCGCAGTCCGCGGTCGTCACGGTGACCTGGCGCAACAGGCCCGCGCCGCCGCCGTTGTTGTCGGAGTCACCGTAGCCGACGTCGACGATCGAGGTCGCGGGTGCCACGGCGAGCCGGTGGATCGGCGTCGGCGCGCGGTCGGTCACGGACTGGGCGAGCTTGATCACCGCGATGTCGTTGTCCCAGGCGATCCCGTCGTAGCCCGGGTGACCGTGAATCTCGGCGACCGCGACGACGCGGCCGCCGCCGGTATCGTTGATGTCGTTGTCGTCGAGCCGGATCGACACGCCGCCCGCCGTCTCGCCCTCGACGCAGTGCGCGGCGGTCAGGACCCAGTCTTTGTCGATCAGGGTACCGGTGCAGAACCAGTTCCCCGGGCTGTTCTCCAGCGCGACGACCGCCGGGAACTGCGTCGTATCGGCGAGCTGTCCGCCGATGATCGGTTGGTCGGCCGAGCTCAGGTCGAGAGACGTGCAGGCCGAGAGACAGAGCGCGAACACGATGGGGCGAGATGGCATGCACGACCGCTTCAGCAAGGCCTGGGCCGCCCCGCATCCGTCGGAAACTCGGCATCTTCAGCGCTCGCGCCCCGGCGATCTGCATACCGCGGTGAACGACACCAGGAGTCCGTTCCCCCAGCCAGCCGCGGCCCGCGGGCCGGCCGACGCTACTGCGGGTCGATGACGAAGTCGTCGTGCGCGACGGGCTGCGCCGGCGGCGTCGGGCCGAGCGCGTCGAGCGCGGCGTCGAGCTCGGCGACGTGCGCGGCCGACAGCTCGAGCACGTGCTCGGCGGGCTGATACGTGGTGCCGTACGGGTAGACCTGCTTCGGCGTCGAGGTCATCTCGACGTGTGCACCGAGCACGTGCGCGATCGGGTGCGACGCGGTGAACTGCGCGAGCCGCTTGACGCTCGTGCGGTACGTCGCCCAGTCGTTGATGAACAGCAGGCCGGGATAGAGCGTGTCGCCGGTGAAGAGCAGGCCGGTCTGGCGATCGTAGATCGCGATGTGCTGCGCCTGGTGGCCCGGGATCGCGAGCACGTCGAGCACGCGACCGCCGAGATCGATCGAGCCCGACGACGTCGGCCAGGTCGCGATCGCGAACTGCGCCTGGATCGCGGCGAGGCTGGTCGCCACCAGGGTCGTGTTCGGCTGGCCGGAGAACCGCGTGTCCGATGCGGTGTGATCGCCGTGCGCGTGCGAGTGCGCGACCACGAGCTGCTTGTCGCCGATCAGGCCGCGCACGGTGTCACGCAGCGTGGCGGTCGTCGTCGCGCCGGTGTCGATGACGAGCGCGGTGGTCGCGCCTTCGATCAGGTAGATGAACGGCGCCTCGAACGTGTCGCACTTGTTCTGGCGCAGGATGTGGACGCTCGCGTTGTACGCGTGGACCTGCAGCTCGGGATCGGCGTTCGTGCCGCAGTTCTGCGAGCCGTGCATCCAGCTGACCGCCAGGCTGCCGGGCTGGAGGCCACCGGCGCCGTCGGGCGTGGTGCCCGAGCCATCGGCCGTCGCGCCGGCATCGCCGCCGCCGGCGTCGGGCACCGCTCCACCACCGCCGGGGGCGCTGCCGATGCACGCGGACAGAGCGAGCGAGATCGCGAGTGCGCGGAGCATCGCCTGGGCTCGAGCACGGACCGCGCCAGCGCGGGCGATAACAATTCCGGTGAGTTCGCCGGGGGGCGGCGGGGGCCCAGGCCTCAGCGGTCTCAGCCGAACAGCCGGTACTCGGCGGGAATCTGGTCCGGCGACTCGATCGTCATGCCGAGGTCGCGGAGCAGGCCGTCGTTCAGCAGGTAGATCCAGCCGTGCACCGCGACCTTCTGGCCGCGACGCCACGCGTCCTGGACGATGGTCGAGTGACAGACGTTGGCGACCGAGGTCTCGACGTTGAGCTCGGCCAGCCGGTTCTGGCGCGCGATCGGATCCTCGATCGCCGACAGCTGGTCGTGGTTGAAGCGATAGACGTCGCGGATGTGGCGCAGCCAGTTGTCGATCAGCCCGAGCGGCTGCGGCGACATCGCGGCGCGCACGCCGCCGCACCCGTAGTGGCCGACGACGATGACGTGCTTGACCTGGAGCACGTCGACCGCGAACTGCAGCACGGACAGGCAGTTGACATCGGTGTGCTCGACGACATTCGCGATGTTGCGATGCACGAACAGCTCGCCGGGCCGGCGGCCGATGATCTCGTTGGGCGGCAGCCGGCTATCCGAGCAGCCGATCCACAGCAGGTCCGGGTTCTGGATCGCGGCGAGGCGCTCGAAATACTGCGGGTCGGTCTCGCGCGAGGCCTTGGCCCAGTGCCGGTTCGCTTCGAGGCAGTCCTCGAGCAGGCTCTTCTTGGGACTTCTCACGATGCCTGACGTTTTGTCACGGACTGGCAGGTTCGTCACGCGCGCCGACACAGTAGGATCGTTCACCAGGCCGTGTCTGACTTCATTGGCTTTGGAATTCTCGCGGTAGCCGCCGGTTCGGCTGCCATCGGTGCCGGCCGCAAGATCGTCGAGCGCCGGCGCGCCCGCCGCGAGCTCCGGGAGCGGCCGCCGCTGGGCGTCGGGTCGCCGGAAGGGGTCGTCGTGCGGGTCACGGGCACCGTGCAGGTCCTCGATGCGACGCTCACGGCCCCCCTGTCGGCGCGCACGTGCGTCGTCGTCCGCACGCGGGTGCAGGCCGGCGGCAAGCTGACGAGCCGTGCCCAGCGGCCGAAGGAGGAGATCGCGATGACGCCGTTCGTGATCGATCGCGGCGCGCAGGGCCGCGTCGTGATCGAGGGCAAGCACGTGCTGCTCGACCTGCCGCCGCTGCGCATGCACCGCAAGGATATCGACCGCGGACGCCGCGAGCGGTTCGCGCTCGCGCACGGGCTCAGCATGCGCGAGGTCTCTCGCGCGCTGTTCGAGGAGACCATCGTCGAGCCGGGCATGCGCGTCTCGGTGGCGGGCCTGATGATGAAGGATCCGGCAGCCGAGCCGGTCTCCGACGAGCTGGGCTTTCGTGACGCACCGCCGACGAGCCAGCGTCTTGCCGGCAACGTGGACCATCCACTCGTGATCGGCGAGCCGGTCGATTAGGATGAGGACAGGGTGCTGGTCTCGATCACACGGCAACGGCTCGCATGGCTCGCCACCTGCGCCGTGTTCGTCGCCTGCGCCAGCACGCCGACCTCCAGCTCCCGGAAGAAGCGGCGCAAGCACGACCGCGTCGAGCTGAAGCACAAGAAGAAAAAGAAGAAGCGGAAGAAGAAGCACGTCGAGGTCGCCCAGCGCGACGACGAGGTGAGGATCATCGACGACCCCGAGCCGTCGCGCTCGACGAAGCGCCGCGATGACGATGACGAGCGCGACGACACGCGTGAGCGCCACGACAGGCGTGATCGCGACGACAGGCGTGAGCGCGACGACACGCGAGAGCGCGACGACAAGCGAGAGCGCGACGACACGCGTGATCGCGACGACAAGCGAGAGCGCGAGGAAGAGCGAGAGCGCGAGGAAGAGCGAGAGCGCGACGAGAAGCGCGAGCGCGAACAGAGGGCGGATGCCGAGGCGCGTCGCGCCGAGAAGAAGCGCCGGCAGAAGGAGGCCGCCGCGGAGGCGCGCGCCGAGAAGAAGCGCGAGCAGCGGGAGAAGAAGAAGCGCGCGGACCAGGAGAAGGCAGAGC
>DAIRFU010000816.1:0-2970 GCA_036794935.1 Kofleriaceae bacterium
GCCGTGGCGTGCAGCAGGGCCTGCATTACGACCCGGGCGGTCGCGTGCGCGTGGTCTACGAGATGCCGCTGGCCGAGGTCGTGTTCGGGTTCTACGATCGACTCAAGACGATGTCGCGCGGCTACGCCTCCCTCGACTACGAGCCGGCCGGTTACCGCGAGGCGGATCTGATCCGCCTCGACGTGCTGGTCAACGGCGAGCGCGTCGACGCGCTGTCGATCGTCAGCCACCGCGACAGCGCGTATCACCGCGGCGTCGAGCTGACCTCGAAGATGAAGGACGTCGTGCCGCGCCAGATGTTCGACGTCGCGATCCAGGCCGCGATCGGCAGCCGCGTGATCGCGCGGACCACCGTGAAGGCCGCGCGCAAGGACGTCACCGCGAAGTGCTACGGCGGTGACATCACGCGCAAGAAGAAGCTGCTCGAGAAGCAGAAAGAGGGCAAGAAGCGCATGAAGGCGGTAGGCTCGGTCGAGCTTCCGCAGGAGGCGTTCTTGACCATCCTCAAAGTCGACTGAGATGCGCGCTGCCAGCCTCGACCGCCGCGTTCGCAAGGAGGCCACCCTCCTGGTCCGCGAGGCACGGGCCGCGCTGCTGCTCAAGAAGAGCTTGCGCGGCAAGGGCGGGGATCTAGAGACGGTGACGACCGAGGTCGAGGCGGGGCTGCGCGATGCCGACCTCGCGCGGGTTCGCGATCACCTGCCGATCCTCGACGCGCTTGTCGACGAGCTGATCGCGCGGCCGGCGAAGTCAACCACGCGTGACTACGTCGAGTCGATCGGCGCCGCGATCTTGATCGCGCTCGCGCTGCGCGCGTTCGTGATCGAGGCGTTCAAGATCCCGTCGAGCTCGATGTATCCGACGCTGGAGATCGGGGACCACATCTTCGTCAACAAGTTCATCTACGGCATGCGCATCCCGTGGACGAACGTGAAGTTCTTCGAGCTCCGCGAGCCGCGCCGCGGCGAGGTGATCGTCTTCATCTATCCGTGCGACCCGACCCGCGACTACATCAAGCGCGTGATCGCGCTCGGCGGCGATAGCGTCGAGGTCCGCTGCAACGTCGTCTACGTCAACGGCAAGGCCGTACCGAGCGAGATGATCGAGAACGGCGAGCAGTGCTCGTACATGGACTACGACGAGCAACAGAACCGGTGGTTTCCGCGCCACTGCAGCCGCTATCGCGAGACCGTGGGCGAGCACTACTACGGCACGTTCCACGATCCCGAGCGGCCGCTACGCGACCGGCGCAAGCAAGAAGGCCACCCGGTGCCCGATGATCGCGACTTCCCGCAGCGCGGCCTGCCGGCCGGTCCGAGCTGCAGCCGATCCGAAGATGCCCTCGCGGCGGCAAAGATCGAGCAGGTCAAGGGCAAGCTCGTCGAGACCCAACCCGAGGCGGTCGCCGGCGCATGCGAGCAGCAGCTGCACTACGTCGTGCCGCCCGGGCACGTGTTCGTGATGGGCGACAACCGCAACAACTCGAACGACTCGCGCATCTGGGGCTCGGTGCCGCTCGACAACATCAAGGGCCGCGCGCTGTTCATCTGGCTATCGTACGAACACTGGGGGCCGCTCGACTGGAGCGGCATCCGCTGGGATCGAATCGGCAGCTTCGTGCACCACTGAGCCGGCGCGCTACTGCTTCTTCTTCGGCTTCGCGAGCTTCGCGAAGCACTCCTCGAGCGCCTTGTCGACGGCGGTCTGCGCGGCCTCGTCCCAGGTGAACTGGCGATCCTTGTCGCGGATCTTCATGCCGACCTCTTGCTTGACGGTCGCGCGACCATCACCGGTGAAGCCCATCGTGCGGCCCGGGATGGTCTCGCCGAGCACGTGCAGGGCGACCGTGACCGAGATGCGCTGCGTGTTTCGCTTGGTCTCGAGCGGCACGATCTCGATCGCTGCCTCGGTGACCTCGACGGTGACGAGGTACGCGGCGGCGATGCCCTTCTTCGCGAGAAACTTGCGATAGGCGGTGGCGTTCTTCTCCGGGTCGGGCGCTCCCTCGACGGTCGCGACGATCTGCGGATGACTCTCGATCGCCTTGGTGAACACGGCCTGGATGCGCGGCTTGGCTTCCTTCGCGACGTCGGCCGCGACGTCGGGCTTGACGAGCACGCCGGCGAGCTCGAAGTGGTACTTCTTCTTCCGGGGCGCCGCGTCGGCGTGCGGGGCGGCCACGACCAGCGCGAGCGCGAACAGAAGCCAGCTCTTCATCGGGCGCATCATGCCTGAACTGACGCTGCGTGCTAGCGTGGCATTCATGGTGCGGCCGCGTTGGCACGACGCGTTGATCGTGCTCGCGATCGTGGCCCTGGTCGCGATCGGCGTGTGGGCACTGTGGTGGGAGGACGTACGCGGCCTGCTGCACCTGGGTCCCGGTGAAGGGTCTTCTGCGGTCCCGGCGGTGCCGGCGAATCCGCAGACCTAACAGCCGGCTGAACTTGACCGTGGTTACCGAGGCTTAGTACGGTTTCGGTTGACCGGCGGGGACGGGTGTTTTTCAGGAGTTCCTCAGGAGCCCATGTTCACCATCATCATTCAAGAAAAAGGCGGCGAGCAGCGTCGCATGGTGTTCAACAAGCCTGAGGTCACCATCGGGCGCGTGCAAGGCAACGACATCGTGCTGCCGAAGGGCAACGTGTCGAAGCGGCACGCACGCATCGTCCTCAAGGACGGCAAGTTCATCATCGTCGACCTCAAGAGCACCAACGGGACGTACGTCAACGGTCGCAAGATCACGAGCCCGCTCGTCGTCAAGGACTCGGACAAGATCTACATCGGCGACTTCATCGTCGGTGTCGACGAGGCCGCGAGCGCCGAGGGCGACGGCCCGTCGGAGACGACGACCGCGCCGCCGGGCTCCGACCGCATGAACCAGATGGGTGGCGACGCGCGGCCGCCGCGGCCGACCGAAGCCGCTCCCCAGCCGATGCCGATCCCGATGGGCGGCGGCCTCGGTGGCATGGG
>DAIRFU010000817.1:0-2969 GCA_036794935.1 Kofleriaceae bacterium
AAGCAACTGACCGAGGTCGAGGCACTCGCCAAGATCACCAAGGTCCTCAACCAACTCACGCCGGAGCAGCGGACGAAGGTCCTCAAGTTCCTGGCCGAGTAACCAACCAACCAAGGAAAACGAACCAATGAGCAAATTCGATCCCCAATTCGCAGCAGGTTTCTGGCCGTGTGTCGTCCTCGACGGCGGCATCGGCGAGGAACTCGACAACAACGGCAAGCCGACCGGCCGCATGCGTGCGCGCGTGAACGTCAAGTTCACCGATGGCCCGGACAAGGGAAAGATCACGTCCTACGAGGACGAGATCAACGCGAAGTCCGCGCTCTACGTTTCGCGCTCGCTCAAGGCGATCGGCTGCAAGACGCCAGATCGTTTCTCGACGGTCAAGGGAGATATCGAGCGCTGGATCAAGGAGACGGGCGGCGCGACGACGGCCGAGGTCAAGCACATCGAGACGAAGCGCGGCAAGCGCTACGATGAGTGGGTCGATGCCGGTTGTCCCGGTGACGCGCTGCTCTGGGCGAAGGTCAACTCGCTCGGCCGTGGTCCGCGTCCGCTTGCTGCCCCGAGTGGCGAGGCGCTGTCCGACGCCGAGGAGCAGATGCGGCGCGCGATGGCCGAGGACGGTGGCGGCGCACCGGATGGCGAGGCGCCACACGCGGCGGACATGGACCCCGATTCGATCCCGTTCTGATCGCTTGCTCTCTACGCGTGAGCTCGGCCACGCGCTGTGCGTCCGGTTGGATCGGTCCGGACTGAGAGCTACCAGGCACGTCGCAGCGTGCCGCTTTTCAACGAATCAACCGGAGAAACCAATGGAAAAGATGAACGACACCAAGGCGCTCGCGGTGATCCCGCGTTCGCTCCCCGAGGTCCAGGAGATGGCGAAGGCGCTCGCCAAGAGCAACCTCCTCCCCGACGCACTCAAGGGCAAGGAAGCGGACGTGATGGTCCAGATCCTCGCCGGGCAGGAGCTCGGCATGGCGCCGATGGCGAGCATTCGCGGCGTCCACATCGTGCAGGGCAAGCCGCTCCTGTCCGCCGATACGATGGTCGCGCTCGTGCTCGGCAGCGGGCTGTGTGAGTACTTCTCGCTCGTCGAGGAGACCGCCACACAGGTCACCTACGAGACGAAGCGCAATGGTTCGCCGACGCCCGCCCGTGCGACGTGGAGCGATCAAGATACCAAGGACGCGGGACTCAACACCAAGGACAACTGGAGACTTCACAAGAAGCAGATGCGTCGCGCGCGTGCAAGGGCGATCCTCGCGCGCGACGTGTACCCGGACGTACTGGCGGGTTGCTACGACCCGGACGAGATCGCCGTGCCGATTCGCGAGCGGCAGGCAGCGGTGAACGACGACGCCATCGACGCCGAGATCGTCAGCACCGAGGTGACCCTGCCGCCCGAGTTCGATGCGATCGAAGCCACAGACTCCGTCGACGCCTGCAAGGCTCTCGTCGCCAAGGGCGGCCCGCTCGCCGACACGATGCGGGCACTCACCGCCGAGCAGCGCACGATCGCGAACGAGCGCTATGGCGCGCAGCTCAAGAAGCTTCGCGAGCAGACGGGGGCGGCGTAGTCATGGACGAGCGCGAGAAAGCGGGGATGCACACCGTCCGAGTCGAGAGCGGCAAGTACACGTTCGTGAAGTCGATCCATGCCGGAACGATTCGAATCCTGCGGCACGGCGAGGACTGGCACGAACAGCAAGATGCGTTCAAAGCTTTGTCCGTAATCATGTCCGAACTGGATGCGGCGCGGGTCGTGCTCGAAGCAGCACGCAGGCTCGCAAAGCGAAATGAAGCGCCGCCAGAGTTGTACGCAGCACTCATGAAGCACGAAGCCCTGGTCAGTGACCAAGAGCAGCCGAGCGAGTGGGCAGGAGGACCGTACTAATGCTGACCGCGTCCTCGGTGCCCCGGGCGTTGCGGTGCGTTGCGTCCCTCGTCCTCCCTCGCCGCCGCTTCGATCGCGAATACGCCGACGCCGGCTCCGAGTACCACGAGGAGATCGAGTCCGCGATCGACACGGGCGACGAGGACGCCATCCCGGAGGCGGTGCTCGATCTCATCCGCGAGGGCGACGAAACGATCACCGAGCGCGCGTTCGCGTACAACGTCGCGACGGACACGGCACGCGATCTCGCCGCGGCGAGTCACCGCGACTACTCTGACGTCCGTCCATTCGAGATCCCCGGCACGCCAGATCTTGTCATCCGCCACGCCAACGGCCGCGTCACTGTCGTCGACCACAAGTCTTTCCTCGACGGCAGCATGGACCAGCTCGCCACCTACGCGCTCATGGTCTCGCGGGCGTGGGGCGTAGACGAGATCGAATGCGTCATCCACTACAAGGCCGCGTGGAAACGCCCGCTCCGCGTCACGCTCGGCCCGCTCGATCTCGACGCGCATGCGGCGAAGCTCAAGCAGCTCCAGCTCGACGCGGCGAAGGCGCAGGTCAACCCGCTGGAGTGGGTCCGCAAGGGCGATCACTGCTCGTACTGCGACTGCTGGGCAGACTGCCCGGCGTGGGAAGGGCTACGCGGTCAGGTTCGCACCGGCGAGCTCGCGCTGACGGTCGAGACAATGGTCAGCGACGAGGATGGCGCGGCGCTATGGGAGATGCGTGACCAGCTCAAGACGATGCTCAGCCGCGTGACGTCGGTGTGCTACGCGCGCGCCAAGGAGCGGCCGATCCCGCTGCCTGACGGCAACATGCTGGCGTACGTCGAGAAGCAGGGGAAGCGGAAGATCGACGGGAACAAGGCGTACGCGCTGATCAAGGAGCGATTCGGCACGCAGGTCGCCGACGACTCGGTGCGCCGCACGGTTGCGCAGTCCTGGATCAAAGAGGCGCTCAAGAAGCACGGCGTGAAGGGCGTGGACAAGCGCAACGCGGAGATCGTCAAGGCGCTCGAGGACGCTGGCGCCGTCACCCGCGAAACCAAGCTGGCGCCCGAAGTCGT
>DAIRFU010000818.1:0-2967 GCA_036794935.1 Kofleriaceae bacterium
CGGCCGTAGCGACGATCAATATGCAGCAGAGCTCGTTCACGACGCGCTGACCGATACGCTGTTCGGCGTGCTGTCGTGGGATCCGGCCGTGGTGTCGCTCGAGACTCACGTGTTCGGCGCGATCCGCTGCCGCACGAAGAACGAGCGCATCCGGGCGATCAAGTTCCGGCACCACTCGATCGATGTGTCGGATGCGGCCGGCGTGATGACCGAGCTCGAGTCGTCGTTGTCCGCATGGCAGAGCGTCGCCAGCCCCGAGTCTCAGCGGTTCTCGGCGGAGGTCCTCGATCAGGTGAGGCAGCTCGCCGGTGACGACGCGCCGATCCTGCGCATCCTCGACGCGGTCGCGCTCGGCGCGAGCGAGCCGAAGGAGATCATGAGTCTCGCCGCGATGTCCGAGAAGACGTACAAGAAGGCGCGCCTGCGGCTGGGTCGCGTCGTCGAGCAACTGTCCAACCACGTGCTCCTCGGAGCGCGCCGCCATGCCTGAGAGGATCGTGATGACAACGACAAACCAGAAGCCCGACGCGGACGAGATCCTCGACGCGATTTCGTACCAGGCGGCGCTCGCCCAGGCCGATCACGGCACGCCCGCGCCCGACGACGCCCGATGGTCGCGCGAGCTGGGGGACAAGCTCGCCGCGCGGGTCGCCGAGCTGCGCCGCAACCTGTTGCCGCAGCCGGCGCCGATCGGCAAGTCAAAGCCGATCCGCGCGAAGTGGCTCGCGCTCGCGCGCGACGAGATGATCGCGAAGCTCACCGAGCTCACGCAGGCGATGAGTGGCGCCGTGCAGTACGCCCACCGCGACCTGCAGGGGCTGAGCGATAACGATCTGCGCCAGCTGCTCGATCTGCTCGATACCTCGCCCCGCGACTAGGAGCCGGCATGCGCGATCTGTGGGGCCGCAAGGCGCGGGAGGCCGCGCGTGCGCTGTCGCGGCGTTTCGGCGTGACCGCGGCGGAGCACATCCACGTCGAGGCGTTCGCGGCGCGGCTGGGCGCGACGATCGAGGTCGGCCCGCTCGAGGGCGCGATCGCCCAGCTCGTGCGGGTCGGCAGCGCGGTCCACATCATCGTGTCCGAGCGGGTGACCGACGCGTGCGCGATCCGGTTCAGCATCGCGCACGAGCTCGGCCACTTCGTGCTCGGGCACCCGTCGCGTCCACCGGCCGAGCTGTGCAGCGCGCCACGCGGTCGCCAGGCTGCGCCGCGCGTGGACGGGTGCGAGCTCCGCAACTACGAGCTCGAGGCGAACGCGTTCGCCGGCGAGCTGCTGATGCCCGAGCACCTGCTGCGCCGCGCCTGCGAGGTCTCGCCGGTGAGCATGGACGTTCCGCGGCGCATCGCGCGCGAGTACAACGTGTCGATCCTCGCGAGCGCGATCCAGTTCGCGGAGCTGTCACCCGAGCGCTGTGCTGCCGTGCTGTCGGCACGCCGCGAGGTCGTGTGGAGCGCGCCGAGCTCGACGTTCGTGCGCGACATCCCGCGCGGCAGGCGCCTCGATCCCGAGTCAGTCGCGTGGGACTTCTTCGTCACCGGCGCGATCGACGATCGCGCGCAGCCGGTACCCGCTGATGCGTGGTTCGACACGACCGTCGAGGTCGACATCGTCGAGCACTCGATCGCATCGCCCGAGCACGGCACGGTGCTGTCGCTCGTGTGGATTCCCGAGCACTCCGCGGCGCGCCTGCGCGGGTGACAGGGATCTGTCGATTTCGGATCGAACGCGATCCGAAACCCCGGTCTGGTCGCCAGTACCCAGTAAGGAGATCAAGACATGCTGGAACTGAAGCTGGTCAGCGGAGAGCAACTGAAGCTGGTGATCGAGGGCGCGCGCGTGGAGTCGCGGCAGGCCATGCAGGAGCCCGAGAAGGCGACGATCGAGCCCGAGCAGCTCTCGTACTTCTTCACGGTGCAGGCGATGCTGCGGGCCGAGGAGGCGCTCGCGACGAGCGAGATCGCCGCGGGGTTGCCGCCCGCTCACCTGCGCGCGTGGCTCGCCGAGCTCGGCAAGCTCAACGCCGCGCAGGCAGTGCAGCACCTGCGGGTGCTCGTCGCGGGCAACACCGAAGCGGTGTCGTGATCGTGAGCCGTACGCGCGCGCCGCAGCTCGCTCGCGACGCCGAGCCGCTCGACTGGGCACTCCTGTTTCGCTCGTTTCGCGATGCCTGCGAGTGGGTGCTCGATGTCGCCGCGCAGATCGCGCGTCGCTATCCCGAGGAGGTGGCCGCCGTCGAGCGCGTGCGGACCTTCATGCGGGCGCGCGTCGCGGGCCGGCCCGCCCACCTGCGCATCGAGGACCTGTTGTTCACGTTCGCGCTCGTGCTCGCCGCGATCGAGCGCGATGTCCACCCGACGCAACTCACGGCCCCGTCGTTCGCATCATGGCAACGTTCATCCCGATCACCTCGTGGCTGCGCGCCTTCTTCGCGCTCGAGCAGTGCGCCGTGGACGGACGCGGCGAGGACGAGCTGCGCGACGGCGAGGACGTCATTCGCTGGCCTCGCACCCGCGCGTCCGACGTCGGCGTGATCGTCGCGCTGTTCGATCCACGCCTGCGTGGACGCGGGCTGCGCTTCGGTGGCCACGGGCTGCCGCGACGCTGGCGCGCCTGCATCGACGGCCTCGCACATCACGCGCGCGATCTCGTGTACCGGGACAACCGGGCGTTCTGGCGCACGCTGCCCGCGATCTGTCTCTACCTTCACTCGCACTCGGTGCCCTTGCCTCCGCCCGACGCGTGGCGCGCGCTCCTCGCGCGCTTTCGCACCGGCCGCGCCCCGGCGGCTGCACCCGATCAGGAACCTCATGACCGAATCGATCAACCTGCCAACCCCGAACACGCGCTTCGTGCTGCACGAGGACGCGAGACCGGCGAGCGATAGCCGATGGTTCTGGCCCCTGCCGCGGCTCGCCGGTGAGGCGCCGCGGATCGTCGCGCACGCAAACGATGGCCGGCGCGGCGTC
>DAIRFU010000819.1:0-2966 GCA_036794935.1 Kofleriaceae bacterium
GTGGCCGGTCACCTCGCGGGCGCGGCCGATCGCGTCGGACACCGCGCGCACGTGATCGTCGAGCGTGCGGCTCATGCCGCCCTCCTCGCGCTCGGGTGCACCGAAATCGACGAGCCACACGTCGACGCCCTGGCGCACGAGGTACGCGACCGCGCTGACGTCGGGCGAGATGTCGTAGACCTCGGACGCGACCATCAGCGGTGGCACGAGTAGCAGCGGCGCATCGATCGGGGTGACGCCCGGCTCCGGCGAGCGCTCGTAGCGGCGCAGCCGGAACACCCGATCCTCGTGGACGACCTCGAACGGCGCGCCGTACGGTGCGGTCAGCCGGCCCGCGCGCGCGATCTCCAGCGCGTTCTGCCAGGCGAGCCCGAGCCGGCGCACGCCCTTGGCCCAGCGCACCTGCCGGCGGCGGCGTTCGGTTGGATTGCCACGACGACGGGACTCGACCATCCCGCCGAGTCTATCAGCCGGGCTCGCCGGCGAGGCGGTAGCCGACGCCGCGCTTGCTCTCGATCAGATCGTCGGCCTGCACGTTGCCGAGCTTGCGGCGCACGCGGTGCACGAGCTCGCGCACGTTCTCGCTGTCGGCCTGAACCGAGCGGAACGACAGCGCGTCCGCGATCTCGTGCCACGCGACGTAGGCGAGCTCGGGATCGGAGACGGTGCGGCGCCGCTCGACGAGGAGCTGGAGCAGGCCGAACTCCATCGCGGCGAGCTCGATCGAGCTGTCGCCGATGCGCAGCACGCCGCCATCGACGCGCTGGCGCAGGTCGAGCAGGTGACCGCGCGGGGTCGTGACCTTCGCCGAGAACACGAGCTCGTCGCGGCGGGTCGGTGCGGTGCGGCCCTGGCCGCGCGGCGGCTCGCTCTTGGGCAGCGCCTCCGGCCAGAAGTAGAACTTGACGTCGCCGAGCCGGATCGTCGCGCCGCTGCCGAGCTCGGTCTCGGTGATCCGCTGACCCTCGACCTCGGTGCCGTTGCGGCTGGTGTTGTCGACGATCGACCACTTGCCGTTGGCGTGCTTGATGAGGGCGTGCTCGCTCGACACCGAGGCGTGGAGGACGGCGACGTCGACGCGTGGGTCGCGGCCGACCTTGCTGCCATCGGCGATGCCATGGGCACACCCCCAGGCATCGACCAGCGCGGCACTCGGGCTCTGGGCGCGGGAGAAGATCTGTTCGCTGGTGATGCCCGGCGCGGCGATCGCGACACCGTGCGACGTGCACAGAACTCCGATCGAACGGGGCGACGAGCAGAGCAAGCAAGGCACCATCTGTATCGAGAATCGCTCGGTTTTCGGCGCAGGCGCAAGTGGTGCACTCCCTCGATCAGAAGGTGCCGCCGGACATCACGCCGAGCGCCCCACGCGCACCTACCCACGGCAGCACCGTCGCCGGGCTCGCCGGCGCGCGCGATGCCCTCGCGGAGGTGCTCGCGGGCTGTGCGAAGCGCGGGTCCGGCGCGTACTGTTTGGTCATCAGCACGCCGAGGCCGAAGCCGCCCCACAGGCCCGCGGTCATGCTGGCGGCCGCGATATCGCCATTCTGCTCGTACGAGTCGCCTTCGTTATTTTCGGTGAGCAAGCCCACTGCCATGGTCCCGACCAGGGCGCCGATCACCGTCGACGCGAGCACCACCTTCGCGCGCCGCGCCGACCAGTCGAGGCTCGGCGCGATCAGCGCGCCGGTGACCGTGCCGCCATCGAGGCCGATCGCGAGCGAGCCGTTCTCCCAGTGCCCGAACTCGCCGTCCTGGCTGCCGCTGATCGCGCCCAGTGCGGCGGTGGCGGAGCCGAGCAGCGCGAGGTTCGAGATGAACATCGACTGGCCCGAGGTCAGGTCCGCCGCCTGTCCGTAGATGAAGCCGCCGGTCGCGCCGACCGCGCTGCCCAGAAAGAGCAGGTTCAGCACCGACGAGCCTCTCTCCCAGCCGGTGGGCTCGATCAGGAGCGCGCCGTTCGCCATGCCAAGCGTGAGCCCGAGCGTGGTCGCGTGGGCGGCGCCCGCGCTGACGTCGTACTTGCTGGTGAGCAGGTAGCCGATGCCGCCGCCGCCCAGCATGCCCGCGACGAGCATGGGGCCGACCGCGCTGTTGTTCTCGGCGTCCTGGCGCGCGAGCACGTCGAGGGACGCGAACGTGCCGACGACCGCGAAGTCGGCGATCACCTCGCCGTTATGCAGGCGGCTCGGCCGCATCTCGGCGGGCGGCGTCGGTGGCGAATACGGCTGCGGTGGCGGATACGGCTGCGGCGGCGGATACGGCTCTGCGGTCGGATAGGCCGGCTGCTGCGGATAGGGTTGCTGCTGCGGATAGGCCGGCTGCTGCGGATAGGGTTGCTGCTGCGGATAGGGGGGCTGCTGCAGAGAGGGCGGCTGCTGCGGATAGGGCGGCTGCTGCGGATAGGGCGGCTGCTGCGGATAGGGCGGCTGTTGCGCGTACGGCTGCGGCTGCGCCGGTTGCGGCTGCGCTGGCTTCGGACGCGGCAGGCAGCCGGTCACGAACAGACATGCCACGAGACATCGCTTTCCACCCATCCAGCCATTGTCGACCGGGTCACGCAGGCAAACCAGCCGTGTCGGGTGAGGCATCGGTGAAGCCGGCGTCGATGAGTGAGTCTGCCGTGAGTCCCCGGCCGACGAGGATCCGCGCATATAATCGAGGAATGCGGCAGCACGTGGCAAAGCTGATGCCGGTACTCCTCGCCGGCGGTTGCTCGGTCCTCTACAACCCGGACCGCATCGACCGGCCGCCCGCGGATGCCAAGGTCTTCGAGGACGCGCCGGACTCGATGATCGACGCGAACCCGGCGGACCTCATGCTCACCGGCGTCGAGTCGCCGGTCCTCGTCGAGGGGCAGGGTGATGAAGGCGGCCGACCGGCGGTCCTCGTCGTGCGCGGCACCAACATCGTCAACGGCGCGACGATCACCGTCGCCGCCGCGACCGGCACCGCGCTCGTCGAGG
>DAIRFU010000820.1:0-2966 GCA_036794935.1 Kofleriaceae bacterium
GCGCGAGCCTGGGCATCGACTATCGAGTGGCGGACTTCATGGCACTGTCGCCGCGCGGCTTCGACGCGATCGTCGCGGTCGACACGCTGCACGAGCTTCCGCTCGCGGCCGCCGCCGCGCAGATGGGCAGCGGGGTCGTGCCGGGCGGGCTCGTGCTCATCGCTGACGTGCACGGCCGCGAGCTCGGATCGCTCCGCGCGATCCGGACGACGCTGCGCGGCGTGCTGCCGGGAGTCCAGGTCCGCCGCCGCCTCGGCGGGCGCTACACCGCGTTCTGGCGGCGTCCGCGCTAGCCGCAGTGCGATAACCGCCGCGTAGCCGTAACGCACGTGAGCTGCACGACGTGGAGTACTCCATCCTCGACGGACCCAGCGCGATCGCCCTGTGCTACGTTCGTCCTGTCGTGGGGGGCGACGATCAGCTGGGCGCAGTCATCGACGCGTTGCCTGCGTCCGTGGCCTACGTGGATCGCGAGCAGCGCTACCGGATCGTCAACGCGGCGTTCCGAGCCTGGCTCGGCGATGTGCGCGGCAAGCTCGTGCGTGAGGTGCTCGGCGATTCCGCGTACGAGGTCGTGCGCGACAAGATCGAGCGCGCGCTGGCCGGCGAGCGTGTGAAGTTCGAGAGTCGCGCGACCTTCGGCGGTGCGGCACCGCGCTGGGTACGCGCAGAGTACGTGCCGGACCGCGATCCGGCCGGCGCGGTGCGCGGGTACATCGTGCAGCTGCAGGACATCACCGATCACAAGCTGGCGCACGAGCGGCTCGCGATCCTGGTCGACGCGAGCACCGCGATGACCGCGTCGGTCGATCAGGACGCGACGGCGCGCGCGATCACGCAGAGTGCGGTCTCCGCCCTGTGCGAGTGGTCGGCGCTCTACGTCGATCGGTTCGGCGTGCTGATTCCGAAGGCAATCGCGCATCGCGCGACCCTGACGAGTGAGGAGACGTGGAAGCTCGCCCGCGTGTTCGCACCACCGGCGACGATGCAGACGGTCGCGACGGGAAGCCACCTGGTGGTGCCGCTGGTCGCGCGCGGCAAGCGGCTCGCGCTGCTCGTGCTCGGCGGCGGCGAGCTGCGCGCGTGGAGCGAGGAAGACATCGAGCTCGCGAACGAGCTCGGCCGCCGCGCGAGCGCCTCGCTCGACGTCGCCCGCCTGTTCGAGCAGCAGCGCCGCGCGAACCAGCAGCTCCAGGAGGCCGACCGCCGCAAGGACGAGTTCCTCGCCGTCGTCGGTCACGAGCTGCGCAACCCGCTCGCGCCGATCATCACGGCGCTCGATGTCATGGAGTATCGCGGGCTCGTCGGCTGCGAGCGCGAGCGCGCGGTGATCCGGCGTCAGGCCCTTCACATGTCGCGGCTGGTCGATGATCTGCTCGACGTCGCGCGGATCCGCCGCGGCAAGGTCGCGCTCGCGAAGCAGCCGCTCGAGCTGCATGCCGTGATCGCGAAGGCGATCGAGCTCACCAGCCCGCTGCTGGAGCAGCACCAGCATCAGCTCACGGTCGATGTGCCGCGCGAGCTGCTGATCGAGGCCGACGCGACCCGGATGACGCAGGTGTTCGCGAATCTGCTCGCGAACGCCGCGAAGTACACGCCGTCGCGCGGCCACATCACGGTCGTCGCCGTGCGCGACGGCGAGACGATCGCGGTCACCGTTGGCGACGACGGCCCGGGCATCGCGCCCGAGCTGATCGCCGAGATCTTCGAGCCGTTCGTGCAGGGCGAACGCACGCTGTTACACGCCGAGGGCGGCCTCGGGCTCGGGTTGTCGCTCGTGCGCAGCCTGACCGAGCTGCACGGTGGCAGCGTGAGCGCGGCGAACGACGGGCTCGGCCGTGGCGCTCGGTTCACCGTCGAGCTGCCCGCGTACACGACGATCGTCGCGCCGGCGACGCTGCGCTCGGTCCCGCTCGCGGCCGGCGCCCGGCTGTTGCTGGTCGACGATAACGCCGACGCGGCGCGCGTGCTCGCCGATCTGCTGCGCGAGTACGGCTTCGATGTCGCGGTCGCCCACGATGCACCGGCGGCGCTGCTGCTGGCCGACGAGTTCCGCCCCGCGATCGCCCTGCTCGACATCGGCCTGCCCGTGATGGATGGCTACGAGCTCGCCCGGCACCTGCGGGCGCGGCTGCCGACACCCCCACGTCTCGTCGCGGTCACCGGCTATGGCGACCAGGCGGACGCCGCGCGCAGTCGCGACGCGGGGTTCGACGTCCACCTGGGCAAGCCCGTCGACTTCGACAAGCTGGTCTCGGTCCTGGGCTCGCTCTCGCCGAGCTGATCCGGCCAGCGGTTGCCAGCGCCGGGAGCGTCGAGATCCCCGAATCTGGCCCCCTCCGGGATGAAAACATCCGGGTGCGGCAACCACCGTGAGGGCCATGCGAACCGTCATCTACCTAGCTCTGCTGCTCGCCACGCCGGCGGTCGCCCAACCGGTGACGAGCCCGGCGGCGTGCGGCGCGACCATCGCGTACGCACCCGATGATGCACGCACCGTCATCGAGGACTGGCTGCGCGACGAGCCGGCGTGCACGAGCACGCTGGAGGTCCGCGTCGTGCCGACCGATGGCGGGCTGTACCTGTTCGCGCGCGACGAGCGTGGCCATGTCCGCGAGCGACTCGTGCCGGATGCGCAGAGCGCGGCGGTGCTGGTGGCGAGCTGGATGGCCGATGACGCACGGCCACCGGCGCCGTCGCCGATCGTGGCGCTGCCACGTCACGTGCCGGCCCCCGCCGCCGCACCGCCCCTCGAACGGATCGACGGCGGACCGAGCGAGCGGGCGCGGCCGCGCGCGGGGCACTGGCTCGCGCTCGGCCCGGTGCTCGTCGGCAATGGCCGCGGCGCGCGCGCCGAGATCGATCTGTACGACCGGGGCGCGTGGACGCTGGGTGCCGGGGCCTCGGTGGCCAGCCAGGCGGCGCTGGTCCAGTTCGCGGAACCCGTGGGGCCTTCGTCCGTGGCC
>DAIRFU010000821.1:0-2964 GCA_036794935.1 Kofleriaceae bacterium
CGTACGCACGCACGGTGCGCGGCAGGTCCTGCGCGGCGTACGCGATCTCGGCATGGGCGAGCCATTGCTCGGCGCGCACGTACCAGCGGCTCGCGTAATCGAGCACGGCGCCAGCCTCGGCGCGCTTGCCGTGCTGGGCCAGCGCGCCGGCCAGGATCTGGGGCGCGCGATCGGGGGTACCGCGAACGAGGTGCGCGAGCGCCTCGCTGACCTTGCCCTGCATCGCGAGCGCGAGCCCGAGGTTTCGGTGCGCCTCCTGATGGTCGGGTGCGTATGCGACCGCCCAGCGCGCGAGCTTCTCGCCGCGCATCGCGTCGCCCTTCGCGAGCGCATCGAGGACGGCGGCCGTGAGCTTCGCGACGTCGAGCGGCACGTCGAGCTTCGAGCGCTTCCACACATCGGCGAGCGTCGCGATGGCGCGATCGCGCTGCTCCACGCTCGCCGCGCGCAGGCCACCACACAGGACCGCGAGCGCGGCCGGCGCGCGCCCCGCGTCGAACAGCACCTTCGCGGCGTGCACGCACGGTGCGGCACTGACACCGTCGGCGAGGTAGCACGCGGTGTGCAGCGCATCGATCGCCTCGTCCTGCTCGATCTCGCGCGCCGCGAGCTGCGAGACGATCGCGTCGGCCCACTCGTCGGAGCCCGTGTAGCCGGTGTGCGCGGCGAGGCGCGGTGCCTGCGCCACGACCTTGGTGGCCCAGCCCGCGGGACGCTCGTGGTGCAGCGTCGTCACCGACCACGACAGCACCGCGGTCTCCTCGGGGCCGAGGATGCGCGCGGCGACGGTCGGATAGTCGCGCGCGAAGCCGGCGACGTCGCCGTTGCTGCGCTCGTCGATGCCGAGGCTGCGCTCGACGGTGCCGAGCCAGGTGATGCCGATCCAGCGATCGATCCGGCGAAGCAGCGGATCGATGGCGCCGAGCACCGCGCGCGCCTCGCGATCGCCGAGCGCCTGGCGATGGACGCGCACGAGCGCGAGCGCCTCGCCGGCGACGGTACGCAGCGCACCCGCGATCGTGCTCGGCGGCATCGTGGTCGCGGAGAAGTAGCGGCCGAGCGCCTGCGCCGCGATGTAGGCCGCCGCCTGCGCGAGCGCGGCGCGATCATCCTCGGATGCCTCGGTGAACGCGACCTCGAGCCAGCGGTTGACCAGCCGGTCCCCGCGCTGGAGCTCGTCGGCGATGTCGAACCCCGACGGCGGGTTGCGGCGCAGCGGGCCGAGCTCGCCGAACAGCGCATCGATCGCCTGCCGGCTGCGGGTCCGGGGCGAGAACCCGGCGAGCCACGCGGTATCGAAGTCGATCGGCTGCGTCTTGCCGAGCGCGCGCGCGACGACGCCGCTCTTCGCCGCAGCGGGCACGAAGTCCGCGACGTCGCGCGCCATCCGGCGCGCCAGCGTCGGCGCTCCGATCGCCACCCGCTCGCCGAGCGCCGACTCGATGATCTCGATCGGCGCGGCCGCCATCGCCAGGCCGCAGCGCGCGAGCGCGACGTGCTCGTCGCGCCCCGGCTCGGTGAGCGCGACGCGCCACATCTGCTCGACGCCGCGCCGCCAGTCGCCGGCCGCGAGGAGCCCGCGCGCCGCCGCGAGCCGGGCGACCGCACCGGTGAAGCCGCGGCCGGTACCGAACTGCGCCCACGCGAGCGCGACCTCGTCCTCGCGACCGAGCGCGACGAGCGCGTCGAGGAGCATCGCGAGCTCGACGGAGTCGCCCGGCTCGACATGACCGAAGCCCTCGAGGGTGCGCGCCTCGTCGCCGCGGAAGAACCCCTCGCGCGCGTAGCTGCGCGCGGCCAGCTGCGGATCGCTGCGCCAGCTCGCGAGCACGCGCGCGTGATGCGGCCACGCCGCCTCGCGGCCGGCGAGGCGGTTCGCACGCAGCGCGATCGCCTCGTCGAGGCGGCCGACGTCGAGCAACGCGGTGGCCGCGCGCAGATCGACGTGGATCTGATCCGGGTACCACGGCAACACCGGATCGTGCGGGCAGCCGTGCAGGCTCGCCGACCGCGTCGCCTGACCGAGCCACGCGCCGGGCCGATCGGTCCGCTCGTGCAGATCGAGCAGCGCGAGGTGCGCGCGCGGATCCTCGGCATGCTGGACGACGCTGCGCTCGAGGAGCCGGAGTGCCTCGTCGACCCGGCCGCCGTCGGCGAGTCGATCGGCGAGCGACTCGAGCGCGTGCAGCGAGCTGGGCCGGCACATCCCCGCGAAGCCCGCGGCGGCCACGGCCTCGAGCGCGCGCGGCACCTGGCCCTGTCCGGGGCCGCGAGCGTCGCCGTCGGCGCGCAGCTCCTCGTAGGCGCGCGCCCAGCCCGGCGCACTCGCGATCACGCGGCGCAGCAGCGCGAAGTCCCTGCCCTGCGCGGCGGAGCGCTCGAACCGCGCGAACAGCGCCTGCGGATGCTCGGGATCGACGGCGAGGATCGCGTCACCGAGATCCTCGCGCAGCGCGAGCTCGAGCAGGCGCAGCGCGATGGCCCGCAATGGTGCCGGCAGCCGGTGGACGAGCGGCCGGGCGATCGTGGGCCGCACCTCCGGCGGCTTCACGCGCGCGGGCGGCGCCGGTGCGCGGGCCGGCTCCGGCGCGAGATCGACCATCGAGTCGATCGGTATCGCATTGCCGCCGCCGACCGCGCGGTCGAATGCACGATCGAGCTCGTCGTCGGCCTCGTCGACGAGCGTGGCGAACGCCGCGTCCTCGTCGGCGTCGGGATCGAGCTCGTCATCACGCTCGTCCTCGACGATCGCCAGGCTCCACGTCGGCTTCGTCGCGACCGGCAGCGACCACGCGCGGGCCTGTTCGGCGAGTGTCGGCGCGACGACGCGCAACACGGTGAGCACCTCGTCGGCGGTGACCGGCTCGAATTTGCGCGGCAAGGCACCGAGCCCGCGCGCGGTGAGCCACGCGCCGAGCACCTGCTGGATCTGCTCGCCGAGCCGTGGGCCGAGCGCGTCGAAGG
>DAIRFU010000192.1:0-10765 GCA_036794935.1 Kofleriaceae bacterium
CCCATCAGGAACTCGACGTTGTCGTAGATCGGCTGCATCCACGGGTTCAGCTTCTCTTCGATGTCGCCGGGCAAGTAGCCGATGTCGCGCCCGAGCGGGAAGATCGGCCGCGAGACCAGGAGCTTCGAGAACACCTGCTCCTCGGTGACCTTTTGCAGACCGGCCGCGATCGCGAGCAGCGTCTTGCCGGTGCCGGCCTTGCCGACCAGCGTGACCAGCTTGATCTCGTCGTTGAGCAAGAGGTCGAGCCCGAAGTGCTGCTCGCGGTTGCGCGGCTTGATGCCCCACACGCCCTCGCGCAGCTTCTTGACCGGGACGGCCCTGCCCGCGGTCTTGTCCCAGCGCGTGAGCGCTGACTTGCCGCCCTCGTCCTTGAGCGTGAGGAACTCGTTCGCGTGCAGGCCGGGTGCGTCGACCACGACGCTGCCCTGCGCGAAGAACTCGTCGATCGTGCCGGCCGGCACGAGTAGCTCGCGGTTGCCGGGGTACAGCTCGTCGATCGAGATCTGCTCGGGCTCGAAGTCCGCCGTCTGCAGGCCGAGCGCGTCGCCGCGGACGCGCATGTTGACGTCCTTGGTGACCATGATGGTCGGCGTCTGCGGGGTGGCGTCGCGGACCTCGAGCGCGAGCTCGAGGATGCGCTGATCCATCGACCGCGAGTCGTAGCTCGGGTTCTTCGGCGGGTTCTTCGACAGCGCGACCCGCACCGTGCCGCCGGTCGGCAGCGGCTGTGGATCCGAGAGCGAGCCCTCGTGCCGGACGTCGTCGAGCAGGCGCGCGACCTGGCGCGCATTGCGACCGAGCTCGGATTGATCCTTCTTGAAAGTATCGACCTCCTCGATCACGTAGATCGGGATGACCACGTTGTTGTCCGCGAACGCGTAGACGGCACGCGCGTCGTGGAGCAGCACGTTTGTGTCGAGGACGTAGTTCTTGACCGCCACGTTTGGACAGTCTCAGAACGGCCAGACGACGGCAAGACCACCGGCCTGGTCCGCGTGTGCCCGGCCGGCCGCCGTGATCCCTGCCGCCGGGCCGAGCGCCGCCGCCTCAGCCGAGCACGTGCCGCACGACTCGCCGACCAGCTTCCGCGGTGTTCCTCGCGCACGCCGCTTGCTGGGCTCGCCGGCATGACGATGCGGACGAGATGGTTCCTGGTCGTGGCACTCGCGCTCGCCTCCGGCTGCATCAGCGGCAAGAGCGGCCCCCGCGGCACGAACGTCGGTACCGGCAACGATATCCAGGGACCGTGGAACAAGGGCGACCACACCGGCGGCGGTGGCGGCGGGAGTCCGGCGAGCGGCGTGCCGCGTTAACCGGCCTTCTTCGCCTTGGCCGCCTGCAGCTCGGCCCACGTGATCACGCGATTGCGGCCGGCGTGCTTCGCCTCGTAGAGCGCGAGGTCGGCGCGCTCGATCAG
The DNA here is from genome assembly GCA_036794935.1 of Kofleriaceae bacterium. Classification (GTDB taxonomy): domain Bacteria; phylum Myxococcota_A; class Polyangia; order Haliangiales; family Haliangiaceae; genus JABFXX01. The sequence continues at coordinate 1,421 of DAIRFU010000192.1, forward strand.
CGTCGCGCGATCGCGGCCATCGTCGGGGAACGCGGCGACACCGATCGACTCGGTGACCGAGAGCGGTCCCTTCTCGGTATCGACGACGACCTTCGAGATCTCGATGCGGATGCGCTCGGCGACCGCCTTCGCCTGGATGACGTCGACGTTGTCGAGCAGGACCGCGAACTCCTCGCCGCCGTAGCGGGCGGGGATATCGATCTTGCGCGGCACCTCTTGCAGCACCTTCGCGACGCGACGGAGCACCTCGTCACCGATCGGGTGGCCGTAGTTGTCGTTGACCTTCTTGAAGTGGTCGATGTCGCAGAGCAGCACCGCGGCCTTGTGATTGTGCCGCTGCGCGCGCTGCAACAGATCCTCGAAGCGCGACTGGAACGTGCGGTGGTTCGTCAGGCCGGTGAGACCGTCCGTCGTCGCCATCGTCTCCATCTGCTTGTAGAGGTAGCCGTTCTGCAGCGACACCGCGACCTGGTTCGCGATCACCGCGAGCATCTCGCGCACGTCCTTGCCGAAGCGCTTCTCGGCACGCGCGACGAGCGTGAACGTGCCGATCGCCTCGTCGGCCGAGAGCAGCGGCAACACGAGCAGGGACTTCGCGTCCTCGATCTTGACCTTGCGCGTGTAGATCGGCGCCGACACCTCGCGCGGCTCGCCGCCCGCCGGCAGGTAGTGGCGGTTCTTGATCACCATCGCCGCGAGCCCGGCGTTGTCCTTGAACTCGAAGCCGGTCAGTGCCGGATCGATGATGCCCTCGCCATCCTTGCCGATCCGGATCGCCGCGATGCGGTGCTTCGCGCGGTCCTTGTCGTAGAGCGCGATCGCGGCCGCGTCGTACTCGACGATCGCGGCGCACGCCTCGAACGCGGTCTCCATCACCTGCTCGGGCGTCAGCGCGCGTCCGAGCATCGCGGTCGCCTGGTAGAACCGCTCGTGCTCGTACTTCGCGCGCTCGACGGCGCGGAACACCTGCTCGGCCTGGACCACGCGCAGCACCTGACCGCCGGCATCGGCGAGCAGGTCGCGGTCCGCCTCGGAGAACGCGACGTCGCGGTCGGCGGCGAGGATGCCGCGCAGGTGCGGGCCCTCGAGGATCGGCACGGCGAGGAGCGCGACGCCGGCGCGGGCGCTGTCGTAGTACGGCAGCTGGCCGGGCTTGGTCGCGGCGACGAGCAGCGGCTGGCGATCGCGGATCACCGCGCCGAGCACGCCGGCGGTCGGCAGCCGCGGCGCCTCCGTGATGTCGTCGGCATCGGACACGACCTCGGTCAGCTTGACGCGTTCGCCGCCTTCATCCTCGACCCACAGCAGCGCGACGGTGCGCGCGCCGAGCGAGCGCTTGAGCGTGGCGAGCACCCAGCTCATCGCATCACCGATCATGCCGACGCCGCCGACCGCGAGCAGACGCTCTTCCTCGTCGCGCGGACGCGGAGCGCGGCTGCCCGGGCCGAGTGCGGCGGCGATCAACCGGTAGTCGCGGGCGGAGTCACGGAGCGCAGCGAGCTCGTCGTCGAGCCGGCGGGCGCGGCGGTGGCGATACCGCGCGATCAGGCCGCGCAGCAGCAGCACGTGCGCGAGCGCGGCGCCGGCGAGGAACATGCCGTGCAGCCCGGCGGTGAGCAGCGTCGTGTCGTCGATGCCGGTGCGCACCAGCAGCGCGGCCTCGAGGAACAGCGCGGCGCCGAGGGTGGCGAGCGCGCCGGGCCGGGCGAGCACGGTCATCGAGAACGCGACGAGCCCGTAGAGTGCGGGATAGGCGTGCGAGTCGAGGCCGCCGATCACCGCGATCACGACGTGCGTGCCGGCGACCAGTGCGAGGCACAGCTCGAGATCGGCGAGGTCCTGCGCGGCAGCGAGCCACATCGACACGCGCTGCGCGCGCGCCGACGGTGGCGAGAACTGGACGCGACGGATCACGGCGATCGCGACGAGTGCGGCGATGCAGCCCGCGAGCAACATCTGCGCGAGCGGCATCTCGGGCGTCTGCAACGACGCGCCATCGACGCCGCCGATCGCGACGGCCACGCACGCGAGCGTCGCACCGACCGCGCCGAGCGAGACCTTGCCGGCTCGCCGGAGCGCGCGGCGCCACCGCGACATCAGCTTGATCGTCACCGGCCCCGTCTTCGAGACGTGCTTGGGCACGACGATCGTCTCGCTCTTGCGCTTGACGCGGCGCGAGTCGGCCGGCGCCGGTGCTGCCTTGACGACCGCGCCGAAGTCGCCACCGCGGCCCCGGCGGGGAGTCGACGCGTGCGCCGGCTCGTGACCCGACGGCCCGTGTGCCTTCGCGATCGCGGCGCCGCTCTCGGACAGGCTCGCCTTGCGCAGCCCGATCGGCGCGCTCTCGATCGAGGTCGTGCGGCGCGGCACCGCGTCCGCGGTCGTCGTCCGCGCCGAGGTCTCCTCGCTCGCCGTCGTCGGCTTGGCGACGGGCACCGACTCGGCATCGCCCTTCTTGACGCGCGTGGAGTCGGCGCCACGCACGAACAGCTCGGTCGTCGCGTTCGAGCGCTTCTTGACGCCCCGGCTGTCGGTCGCCCGGCGTGCCGGCTCGCTGCGCGTGCCGCGCGCGGACTTCTTCGGCGCGCTCATGGCGTCCCCTCGCGGCGGACCCGGAGCACGACCTCGTCGGGGTACACCATGCCGAGGTCGCCGCGCGCACGATCCTCGATCGCGCCGACGTCGGTGCGCAGCGCGTTGATCTGGCGGGCGAGGACCGCGTTGCGGGCGGCGAGCTCGCGCGTCTCGGTGCGCACGGCCTCGAGCTGCGTGGCCAGCTTCTCGGCGCGCGGATCGCGGCGCAACAGCTGGCCCGGCACGTACCCGATCCCGATCGCCACCACCACCGCGAGCCCCAGGCGAGTCAGCCAGCGGCGCACGGCAGGCGCCACGTGCATATCGGCCAGGTGCTTCACCGTCCCCCGACGTTACGGATCGTCGCGTTGGCGGGCCAACTTTTGACCAACCTCACGGCCAATCATTTTCTGATGGAGTTTCGACGGCCTATGTGTACGCTGCGCGCACATGAGGGGGATTTGTTGTCTCGTCATCATCGCCGCGGCCAGCGCGTGTGGTGACGATCCAAGCACCACGATCACCTGCGGTGAGGGCACCTCCGCGGCGCTCACGGCGGACGCGCCGGTCACGGTCACGGTCGGCGGAGGCGAGGATCTGCGCGGCGCCGCCATCGCGGCGGGTCCCGGTACCACGCTGCCCGCCGCCCCGGTCTCGATCGAGTGTGCGGCCGACATCGTCCCGCCCGGCTACGTCGCGCTGGGTCCCGCGGTCACCTTCGGCGCGGATGGCACGTGGTCGGAGCGGCCGTTCGTGCTGACCCTGCCCTACAAGGCCGCGCGGCTGCCCGAGCATGCCGAGCGCCGCCACGTCCGGATCGTCGCCCGGCGCGCCGGTCAGACCGAGTCGTTCTTCCCGCCGGTCGCCAATCGCACGCTGGACGACGAGGACCGCTACGCGTCGCGCGCGACCTTCAAGGCCGGCGAGCTGACCACGTATCAGGTCGTCGCCGACGAGCACGCCGGCGAGCCGGTGACACGCAACTTCGCCTGGCGCGCGATCGTCGGCATCTCGATGGGCGGCAACGCCGCGATGTCGATCGGCCTGCGCCACCCCGACAAGTTCGACATCATCGCGGACCTCGGCGGCGAGCCCGGCCCGTCGATGATCTACTCGCTCGGCATGGTGCGTGACTTCTTGTTCGGTGGCTTCTGCACCGCCGCCGACCAGGCCGCCGGCCGCGGCGACATCGGCACGCTGTGCCCGCAGACCTCCGCGATTCCCGGCCAGTTTGAGATCACCGCCGACTACGAGCACCAGATCACGCAGGCCGGCGACGGCGTCGGCCTGACGCTGAACCGTGGTCTCTATATGAAGGCCTCGCGCGACCTCGGCCGCGCGCTGTCCAACCCCGCGCTCTACAACCCGGACAACCCGTACGCGCCGCCCGGCGTCGATCCGTCGTTCTTCCTGATCGACGCGGCGACCCGCTGTGCGAACCCGATCATCCTGAAGGACTTCTACGACCGCGAGTTCAACCCCGATGCCAGCAAGAACGTGATCACGTTCTGCGATGGCAACGACGGCCCCGCGCTCGGCAATGGCGTGTTCGATCCGAGCGTGCCCGCGACCGACCCCGCCGAGCTCTTGCTCGCCGTCGATCTGAACGGCAACGGCACGCGCGATGCCGGCGAGCCGGTCGTCACCAACGCGTACGAGCCGTACCAGGATGTCGGCACCGATGGCATCGCCGACGCGGACGAGCCCGGCTACGACGCCGAGACCAACCCCGATCCCGCCGGCGACGACTTCCACGCGCTGCGCAATCCCCTCGGCACCGAGGCCGACGGCGACCGTCAGGAGGGAGAGCCCTTCGAGGACATCGGTCTCGACGGCGTCGCGTCGACGTGCCAGGCCGGTGCCGTCCCGCCGACGGGCACGAGCGACTGCTACGACTTCGGCGAGGGCAACGGGACGTGGGATCTGTCGCCGAATGTCCAGCGCTGGTACGACAGCGATCTCGGCGTGCGGCTCGCCGCGTTGACCGAGGAGCAGCGCGAGCACATCAGCATGTGGTTCGACGCCGGGATCCGCGACTTCCTCAACGCATCGATCTCGACGAATCACGCGGTCGGTGCGGCGCTCGCGAAGTACGGCATGCCGTTCGGCATCTTCGACAACTTCTCGATCCTCGACGGCGGCGTCAACGACCTCAGCTTCGACTTCCTCGACATCCCGTGGGCCGACGTGCCCAAGAACGGCTACCTGCGCTACGGCAATCCCGAGGCGACCGCGAGCGAGATCGAGAACGGCGATGGCCGCCACGTCGGCACCGCGAACCAGATCATCTATCGCGCACAGACCGCGTTCGGCTGGATCAACCGGCGCTGGCCCGACGGCGATCTCGACGAGACGTACGACGGCGGCACGATCCTCAGGGACCTCGAGTTCACGTCGCCGAACACCGGCCGGATGAACCCGTTCGCGCTGTTCCTGCCGCCCGGCTACGACAAGCCGGAGAACGCCGACAAACGCTACCCGGTCGTGTACTTCCTGCACGGCTACGGGCAGGAGCCGCGCGATCTCGTCGATCTGTCGAGCGTGTTCGCGCTCAACATGATCGCGACGAACCCGATCGAGTCGCGGTTCCAGAAGTACATCATCGTCTACGTCGACGGCCGCTGCCGCCCGAACAAGGACGGCACCCCGGTCGATCAGACGGGCGACCTCTGCGAGCGCGGCACGTTCTACATGGACGCACCGCTCGGCGGTCTCGCGCGGATGGAGACCAACCTGCTCGATCTCATCGACTACATCGACGCGAACTACCGGACCAAGGCGCCGAGCGCCGCGCCCGTCGTCGACTGACGAACCCTACAGGTCGCGGGCCTTGCCCCGCGGGGACGCGGCCCGCGCAAGGTCCGCGCCATCATCGCTTCGCGCTGACGGCGCGTCGATCACAGCTCGCGGGCCTTGTCACAGGCGGCGGTCGCGCCGAGGTCGCACGACTTCTGGAGGAACTGCTTGGCCTTCGCGAGATCCTTGGGCGCGCCCTGGTTGCCGTGCAGGTACGCGGCGCCGAGTCCCATGCAGCCGAGCTTGTCATCCTTCTGGCAGGCCTTGTCGAGTAGCGGGATGCGCGCCGGATCCGAGGTCTCGTAGCGCATCGCGAGTGCGCGGCAGCCACCGCCGCCACCGAGGTCACATGACTTGCCGAAGTACGTCTTCGCGCCGTCCTTGTCGACGTCGATGCCACGGCCCTCGTCGAGCGCACGCGCGTAGATCTCGCAGCCGAACGCGCTCTTGGCGTCGCACGCCTTTTTGAGCAGCGCGACGCCCTTCTTCTCGTCCTTGACCTTGCCGCCCTTGCCGAGCAGGTACGCGCCGCCGATCGTCGCGCACGCGTCGGCGTCACCCTTGTCGCACTTCGTCTCGGCCTCGTCGGCCTGCTCGTTCATCGACTTGCGTGGACCCTTGGTCGTCGCGATCGTGTGACACAACCCCTTGCAGGCCTGGAACGTCTCCTCGACCTGTTGCTGGCATGCCTTGTCGCCGGCGCACTTCGCGAGGTCCTCGTCGCGGATCTTCGCGCACACGCTGCTGCAGCGCGCTTCCTTGTCGTCCTTCTTGCTGCAGGCGGTCGCCGACACTGCGAAGGCCAGTGCGATCAGGATCGTGCGGGTCATGGTCATGGAGCCTGCCGTTCAGCACCGGCCGTGCCAAGCCCAAGTGGCGAGAACCGCTAGGCGCCGCCTCGTACTGCACCCGGTGCAGTGCTGCTGCAGTGCTACTGCGAGATCAACGTCAGGCTGCCGGGGCCGCGCGCCCACACGCGATCGTATTGATCGATCGCGACGTCGAGCACGGTGTTCTCGGCGAGCCCGCGCCGGGTATCGACGCGGCGGACCTTCTTGCCGTCCCAGGCCGCGATGCCGCGCTCCGTCGCCATCCACACGTGGCCGTTGCGCGTCGCGACCACGTCGTTGACCTCGAAGCGCAACGCGGGCGGGAACGCCCACGCCTTGCCGTCCCACACTCCGGCCCCTGCACCGGTCGCGACGATGACGTCGCCATCCGGCGAGATCGTGACCGCGCGCGCGAGCTCGCTGCGCAGGCCATCGGCCTCGGTCCATACCTTGACCTCGCCGCCCGCCAGCCGCGCGATCCCCTCGTTCGTCGCGAACCACGCGATGTCGCCGCGGACGTCCGCATCGACGACGCCGACCGGGATCGGCAGCATCTTGTCCTTGCTCTTGTCGGGCATCGCCTCGGTGCGGTGATACGCGACGCTGCCATCGTCGATATCGATGATCGCGATCCCCCACGCGCGGTGCTCGCGGCCGTCGCGATAGCGCAAGCCGACCCACAGCGTGCCCGACTCCGAGAACCGCGCGAAGCTGACCTCGGGCGCGTCGCCCGGCGTCGTCAGCGTCACGTTCGGCACCGCGATCCAGCTCGAGCCCTCGATCCGGGACAGGTGCAGCTCCTTCTCGGCCGGCGCGCGGTGCAGCGCATAGATCGGGCCGTCCGGATCGCGCGCGACCGCGACCACCACCACGTCCGGCCCGCCCGCGGTGAACCGCTCACCGTTCCAGTGCCAGGCCTGGCGCGCGCCCGTCGCGAGCCAGCAGTCCTGCGTCCCGGCGCACGCGACCGACAGGTTCGTCGCGTCCTCGAACATCTGCTTGCGTCGCAGCCACGAGAAGGGCTGCGCGTCGCCCTCGCGATACCGGGCCGTCCCCAGATCGCGCGTACCGATCAGCAGCTGATCGGCCATCGCGCCGAGCACCGTCGCGCCCGGCGGCACGACGAGCGGCATCGGATCGATCACCCACTCGCTCGAGGCCGGCCCGGCCAGCGGCACGAGCCGTACGCCCTCGCGCGCGAGTGGCCGCACGCGCGTCCCTGCCGGCGCGATCCGATACACGCGGCCGCCACCCATCACGATGATGCTGTCGCCGCGCATCGTCGCCGCGTCCCACACGTGATCCGGTAGCGCGCGGTAGCTGCGCCACGCCGCGCCCTTGCCGATCGCGAGCCGCTCGTGCCCCTGCTCGTCGGCGCCGATCACCATCACGCGGTCACCTGGTGCCTCGACCAGCAAGCGTGGGTGCGTCACTTCGCAGCCCTGCGCGACGCCGATGTCGATCAGATCGCCGCTCGGTTTGCGCGCGATGAGCCCGGTCTTCGTCGCGATCCACAGCCAGCCCGCGCGATCGCGCACCAGCGCGCCGATCGCCTCCTTGATCGGCATGCCGACCCAGCCGCCCTTCTCGCTGACATAGAACAGCCCCTTCGACGTGCCGAGCCACACGCCGCCCTCGGTCGCCGAGGCGAGGCTCGCGAGCCCTTCCTTCGCGATCGCCGCGTAGTCGATGCCGAGTGCCGTCGGCGGTGGCAGTGTCTCGGTGTAGACCTCGACGCCCGCGTCGTAGTGCCCGAGGCCGCCGTCGGTCAGGATCCACATCCACTTGCGATCGACGTCCGTCGCGAGCGCGACCACGTGGTTGCCCGACAACCCGGTCTCGGCCGTCATCGTCATCACCGCGCCCTTGTCGTCCCAGCGCTGCAGCGCGTCCTCGGTCGCGACGAACAAGAAGCGGCCCGCGGTGCCGACCGTCTTCACCGGTGTCGGCTCGGTGAACACGCGCACGCGCACCTTGCCGCCCGACACCGGAGGCAATGGCTTGACCGGCGGCTCGGGTGGCGGACATGCCGCCAGCACCGCCGCGGTCGCCACCATCCCGCCGAGCCAAAGCCATCGCTTCACTGCCCGTCGACGGTATACGCTCCGCGCATGGCACGGCAACGACGAGGTGGGGGCTTCCGGCCTCCCGAGCTGCGCGGCACCCTTGGCACGCTCCTCCGCACCACCCTCGCCCAGGCCGGCACCCTCCGAGATGCTCTCGAACGCGGTGCCCGCGAGGGCCGGTCGCGCCTCGACTCCGCCCTTTCCGGGCGCCGCCGTCAGGACGCCCTCGCGGAGCTCGGCGAGATCGTCCTCGAGCTGGTTCGCCGCGGCGAGATCGATCTCGACGAGCTCCCCGAGGCGCGCGACCTCGTCGCCCAGCTCGACGAGATCGATGCCGCCGAGGGTGAGGAGTACGTCGAGGAGCCGGCCGCCGCCCCGCGCTCCCGCCGTGACGAGGATGGCACCGTCAGTGCCGCGAGCTGGTCGCGCCCGACGAAGGTCGGTCGCCCGTCGGCGCGCCCCGCCGCCCCGGCGCCCAGGCGGGCAGAGCCGCGGGTCTGGCGCCCGCCCGCCGACAGCGCTCCCGCTCGCCCCGACGACGAGATCACCATGGCGCAGCGCCCGATCTCGCGAGCCGAGCCCAAGGATCCGACGAGGAAGGGCGGGATTCACTTCGATGATGACGAGGATCTCGCCGAGTACATGCACCCCGATGATGTGCCGCCCAAGAGCACGCCCGACGGCGACGCTTGACAGGGGACGAGGCGATCGGTAGAAACCCGCTCGTCCCTGGGGATATAGCTCAGCTGGGAGAGCGCGTGAATGGCATTCACGAGGTCAGGGGTTCGATCCCCCTTATCTCCACCACGGTTCCGGTCAGTTACCAGTCTTCTTCGATTTCTCTGCCCAAACTCTGCCCAAGCCGGCGGGGCCCCACTCGGCCGAGGGCGCATCGAGCAGGCGGACGGTTTCGTTAACCACTTCCGGCGCGAGGTGGGCGTAGCGCATCGTCATCTGGATCGACGAGTGCCCGAGCAGCTCCTGCACGGCCTTGAGCGACGCGCCCCGCATCACGAGGTGTGACACGAACGAGTGCCTCAGCACGTGGTAGCCGATCTGGCGCAGCCCGGCCTTCTTGC
>DAIRFU010000822.1:0-2952 GCA_036794935.1 Kofleriaceae bacterium
TGTCGAGGTCACGCTGACCGGCACGCCGAGCGCGGTCGCCGCGGCGCGATACTCGACCTCGAGCGCCTGCGTCGGCAGCTCGAGCTCGAAGCGGCGATCGTTGTCGCTATCCCAGCCGACCTGATCGACGGTGTGGACGGCGAGCACGTCGCTCGGCGACAGCATGTTCGCGAACGCGCGACTGCCGAACAGGCCGGCCTCCTCCTCGTCGAACAGCACGACGGTCACCGCGTAGCGCCGGCAGGTCACGTCCTTCACGTAGCGCGCGACCGCGAGCACCGCGGCGGTGCCGGTCGCGTTGTCGTTCGCGCCGGGGCTGCCGCCGACCGTGTCGAAGTGCGCCCCGACGATGATCTGCCGGGTCTCGCCGGTGGTCGACGGCAGCGTGGCGTAGACGTTCGCGCCGGTGTTGTATGCATCGAGCTGCGGGGTCCAGCCGATCTGGGTGAGCTGGTCCTGGAGATACGCGCGCGCGGTCTGGCGCTGCGTGTTCGTCGCGCGCGGCGCCGCCGCGAGCTGGACCACCACACCGCCGACCAGACCGGCGAGCCACGGCTGATCGAGTGCCGGCTTCGTGCAATCGGCTCCACCGTCACCGGTCGTGACCGCGCCGTCATCCGTGCCGCTGCCGGTGCCCCCGTCGGGCCCGGTCATCATCATCGCGTCGTCGCCGCCACACGCGAACAGCGCGCAGGCGAGCGCGGCATACCTCACGACGACGGCTTCTCCCGCGTCGGCGGCGTCGTGTAGTCCGGGTTCGCCTCGAAGTGGAAGTGATCGTGGTGCGACTTCGGGTCGTTGCGGGGCGTGAGCAGCAGCCGGAACAGGCCGCTCGCGTTGACCGTGCGCTCGATGGCGTCGAGCAGCTCGTCACCACGCTTGTAGTCGCGCTCCACGTTCGACTCGTGGCCGGCCTCGTCGATGAACCCGACCACGTCGAGCGCGATCCCGAGCGCGTGCCGGGACAGCACGTTCTTCGTCCTGCCACCGACGCGCACCTTGGTGTAGCGGTACGCGCTCAGCACCTCGAGCTCGCGAACGCCGAGCTGTTTCAGCGTGGGCGCGAAGCTCGCCAGGGTCAGCACGAGCTGGCAGTCGAATACCAGGTGCCTGCCGTACATCGGCGTGTACTTGATGCCGCCGATCTCGCCGCCGATCGTGATCGGCCGGACCACGCGGCCGACTGCCTTCGCGGGTTGATACGTGACGCCGAGCTCGTCGAGCTGGGCCTCGCACGCGTCGGCCTCGGCCTCCATCTGGCGCGACGGCGGCCACACGAAGCCGTGCGGCATGTTGAGCTTCGTGCGGCGGTTCGGCCGGCGATCGTCCTTCGCGCGCTTCTTCTTCTTCGCGTGCCGGTGCGTGCTCTTGCTCGCGCCGGGCGCCCGCGGCCCTGCCTCCGCGCTCGCGATGCCCACGCTCGCGACAGCGGTGGCGAGGACGAGGACGAACAGCCAGCGCGACATGGCGCGCACGTTACCAGATACGCTGGCGCGCGAAGCGCTCGCCGCTGGCCCCGGCTGACAGCCGTGCGGACGCGATTTCGCAGCTACGCCGTGGCGGGCGGCGGGGTCGGCGCGTCGACCTTCGGCATTCGCAGCGAGGCCGACGAGGTATCGGCCGCGCGCCCGCTGCGTGCCGCGTGGACGATCGCCATGCTGACCGCCGTCTCGACGTCGGGCGCGTACGCGATCTTGCCGAGCTCTCGCTTGATACCGGCCCGCGCGAACAGCTCGCTGACCTCCTGGGACAGGCCGGCGAAGATGACCTTGATCTTCGAGCGGTGCAGCCGATCGAGCACCGACTCGAGCGCGACGAGGCCGGTCGCGTCCATCGTGGACACGAGCCGCATGTCGAGGATGTACGTGTGGTCCTTGTCGCCGACCGTGTGGAGGACCTCCATCGCGCTCTTAGCGGCCCCGAAGAACAGCGGCCCCGCGATCTCGTAGACGCGGATGCCGGCAGGCACGTGCAGCGCGAGGTCGCTCGGGCTCTCGAGCTCGGCCTTCGTCAGCACCGACATCCGGCGCATGAACAGCAGCGCGGCGAGCACGACGCCGACGGTCACCGCGATCACCATGTCGAACACGACCGTGAGGCCGAAGCACGTCATCATCACGATCACGTCGTGCTTCGGTGCGACCCGCGCGAGCCGGAAGAAGTGGCGCGCCTCGGCCATGTTGCGGGCGACGATGATGAGCAGCGCGGCGAGCGCCGCCATCGGCAGGTACGAGACGAGCGGCGCGAGCGCGATCGTGCAGGCGAGGATGAAGATCGAGTGCATCGTCGCGGCGAGCGGCGAGCGGGCACCGGCGCGGATGTTCGTCGCGGTCCGCGCCAGCGCGCCGGTCGCGGCGATCCCGCCGAAGAACGGGCAGATGATGTTACCGACGCCGAGCGCGATCAGCTCGGAGTTCGGATCGTGGCGGTCGCCGGTCATGCCGTCGGCGACGACGGCGGCCATCAGCGACTCGATGGCGCCGAGCATCGCGATCGCGAACGCCGATGGCAGCAGCGCGCGGATCGTGTGCAGGTCGAGCGCGAACGCCGGGTGTCCCGGATCGGCGATTTGCCACGGCAGCACCGGCATCGGCGGCAGCGGCGGAATGCCGTGGCCGACCTCGCCGCCGCCGAGCGGGTACGTGAACTTCGAGCCGATCGTGGTCGCGTGGAAGCCCCAGCTGTCGGGGAACAGGTAGCCGGCGAGCAGCGTGATCACGGCGGCCGCGGAGAGCGCGATGAGCGGCACCGGGATGCGCTTGATGATGCGAGGCAGCCACAGCAACATCGCGAGCGTGATCGCGGCGATGCCGATGTCCCAGTAGTTGAACGTGTCGCGCACGTCGACGAGCGCGCCGATGTACTCGAACACGCCCTCGGTGCGCGGCATCTTCGGCACGCCGAACGCATCCTTGAGCTGGAGCACGCCGATCACCACCGCGATGCCCATCG
>DAIRFU010000823.1:0-2952 GCA_036794935.1 Kofleriaceae bacterium
CAGGTAACCGGCGAGCGCGTCGTCGACGAGCGGCCGACCGCTCATGTAGTCGCCGAAGTCGTTCTCGTCGAGCTTGACCCGCGCGACGACGCGGCCGCGCCGATCGATCAACATCGCGAAGTCCGGCTTGCGGCCCTCGATGCCCTGCATCACCTTCTCGCCGAGCGCGCGCACCTGCTTCATGCGCTGCACGTCGAGGTGGTCCGCGTTGCTCGCCGTCTCGAGCGCGCTCACGATCTCGGGTGCGCGCGAGAACGAGCTGGCGAGGTCGACGCGGTTGCGCGCGTCGTCGGAGAGCAGGATGTCGACGACGCCGCACGCGACCGCGAGTCGGCTGTGCTGGCCCTCGACCGCGGCGCGCTGCGCCGGGCGCGGCATCACGAGCGCGAGCGTGACCGCGACGGCAGCGCCGAGCGTGACCAGGAAGAACCAGATCTTCGAGAGAAACACCCGCGCCTCACTTCTTCGCGGCGGGCGCGAACGCGCCGGCCGGGATCTTGGGGTTCACGTCGGTCTTGCCCTTCGCGGCGACGTTGATCGCCTCGTCGTCGCGGGCGACCCAGCCGTCGCGGTACCAGACCTTCACCTTGTACGCGCCGGGAGGCACGCCGTCGATCTCGAAGCGGCCGCTGTCGTCGGGGTAACCGATGTACTGCGTGCCGACGACCACGACCTTGAGCGTCAGGTGGGGCGCGTCCTTGTCGCCGATCGTGTAGACCTTGCCGGCCTCGCTGACGCGGAACGACTTGGGGCCGGTCGGGTTGATCGGGCCTTGCGGCACGAGCTTCGGATCCTCGGCAGCGACGAGGGTGCGCGCTGTCTTCGATACGTTCTTGATCAGCACCTCGGCACCGGCCGGCGCGGCGACCACGCGATGCGAGAACGACTCGCCGAGGAGCTCGACGACCACCTGCGGCGGCGACATCGGCACCTCGCCTCCCTCGAGCACGACGACCATCTGGTGCGCCGGCACCATGGGCTTGACCGGCGCGAGCGGATTCTCGACGCGGTCGAGGAATCCCTTCACCGCGACCGGCGGCCGCGACGGCGCCGGCGGCAAATCGAGCCTGCCGATGACGGTGCCGGCCTCCGCGGTGGCGGCAAACAACAACAGGACGACCCAGGCCCATCTGGCTCGAAACATGCCAGCTGGATCGTAGGCCGCCGGGTCGCTCGACCGCAACCTACGTGGCCGGAATCCTTCGAGCTCGGGCTCAGAACAACCCGCGCGCACAGTGGCCGATAGCAGCGCCGATGCGCCTCGGTCTACCACCGCCCCTGCCCTGCGCGATCGCGCTCGCGCTCCTGATCGCGGTCTGCGGCCGGCCGCCTCGGAGGACTCCCGACGAGACGCGCCCCGACGATCGCGTGGACGACCGGATCACGGGCGTGGTCGGCGGACCGATCGTGCGCACGTCGCTGGGCATCGGCGCCCCGCTCGACACCGGCGACACCACCGTGTGGCTGTGGAGCGAGCGGCCGCTCGAGCCGGGGCAGCACGTGGTCGCGATCGGCCGGCTGCGCACGCCACGCGGCGCGCTCGCGCCGGGCTCGCCGGATCGCGCCGCGCTCGTCGCCAGCCGCGGCGCCGAGTGGGAGCTGACCGCGCACCACGTCGAGGTCACCGGCGAGGAGGGTGGCGCGATCGCCGCGGTGTGGCGGTGGGCCGATCGCAGGCAGCGCGCGTGGGTCGCCGCGGTGCCCGGCACCGATGGCGCGAGCGCCGCGCTCCGCGGCATCGTCACCGGCGATCGCGAGGGCGTGCCGGAGGCACTCGACCAGCGCTGGCGGACAACCGGCATCTACCACGTGCTCTCGGTCAGCGGCCTGCACCTCGCGGTGGTCGCCGGCCTCGCGTTCCTGCTGCTGTGCCGGCTCGTCGCCGCGTCGCCATGGGGCGGCCGCGTGCGGCCTGCTCGGTGGGCGGCGCCGCTCGCGCTCGTGCTCGCGATCGCATACACGCTGATCACCGGCGCGCAGCTCGCCACGGTACGCGCGCTCGCGGTCGTCGCGATCGTGCTCGCCGGCAAGGCGCTCGATCGGCCGGTCCGGCTCGTCGACGCGCTCGGCGTCGCCGCGATCGCGATCCTCGCGTGGCGGCCGCAGGACCTGTTCGATCCGTCGTTCCAGCTGTCGTTCGCCGCCGCGCTGACGCTCGCGCTGCGCCCGCGCCCGGCGCCGCTCGACGGCGCGAGCCTGGCCCATCGCGCCGTCCACTGGATCGCGCGCGGCATCGCGACGTCCGCCTGGGTCGCGCTCGCGACCGCGCCGATCACCGCGCTGCACTTCCAGCAGGTAGCGGTCGGCGGCGTCGCCGGCAACCTCGTGCTCACGCCGCTGATCGAGCTCCTCGCGCTGCCGGTCGGCCTCGCCGGCGTCGTGCTCGGCATCGCGCCGCTCGTCACCGCCGCGACCTGGATCGTCGGCGCCGTGGATGGCCTCGCGCAGCTGCTCGCGCAGGTCACGCCGACCGGCACGATCGCGATCGCGTCGCCGCTCGTGATGGCCGCGCTCGTCGTGCTGTCGATCGGGCTCGCAGCCCACCGGCGCCGCAGCCGCGCCGACGCGATCGCGTGGATCGTGCTGTGCGCGCTGTGGACGTTCGGCCGCACGCCGCCGCCGGCCGGCGCGCTGCGCGTCACGTTCCTCGACGTCGGCCAGGGCGATGCCGCGCTGATCGAGCTGCCCGACGGCGGGGTGTGGCTCGTCGATGCCGGCGGCAAGGCCAGCGCGCGCGACCTCGCGGCGGCGAGCGCGACCGGCGGCACGATCTCTCGCGCGCTCGCGGTCTACGGCCACCACGCGATCGATCTCGCGATCGTCTCCCACCCGCATCCGGATCATTACCTCGGCCTCGCCGCGCTCGCGGTGCCGGTCCGCGAGCTGTGGTTCGCCGACGCGACGCGGAGCGGCGGCAGGCCCGCCTGTCGCGTGCCGAGCAGGTTTCCCGCG
>DAIRFU010000193.1:0-10759 GCA_036794935.1 Kofleriaceae bacterium
ACATCGAAGATGACGTCACGGCCCGCCGCGAGCGCGGTGTTGATCGGTGCCTTCGCGGTGCCGTACCGGTTGCTGTGGACATAGGCGTGCTCGGCGAACTCGCCGCGCTCGACCATGCCCTGGAACGTGTCGGTATCGACGAACCAGTAGTCGCGGCCATCGACCTCGCCGGGGCGCATCGGCCGCGTCGTGTACGAGACCGAGAACTCGAGCTGGCCCGCGAACTCCTTCAGCAGGCGGCGGGTGAGCGTCGTCTTCCCTGCCCCGCTGGGCGACGACACGATGACCAGGACACCGCGGTCAGTCGTCTTCGGTATCACCGTGCTCGCCATCATTCCACGTTCTGGACCTGTTCGCGCACCTTCTCGAGCACCGCTTTTGCCTCGACGATGGTGGAGCTGATCTCCGTCGCTGCGGACTTGCTGCCGATGGTGTTGAGCTCGCGGCCGATCTCCTGGACGAGAAAGTCGAGCCGGCGCCCGCTCGCGCCCGTGCCCGTGACGAGGGAGCGCGCCTGATCGAGGTGGCTGGCGAGCCGGACCAGCTCCTCGGTCACGTCGGCGCGCTCGGCGAGCAGCGCGACCTCCTGGGCGAGCCGCGCCGGGTCGACCTCGTCGGCCAGCAGGCGCTCGAGCCGCTGCTGCAGGCGCTGCTGGACGCGCTCGGGCATGGCGGCGGCGAGCCGCTCGAGCGTGGCGCGCAGCCCGGCGAGCTCGTCCAGCCGGGCGAGCAGCTCGCGGGCGAGCGCCTGGCCCTCGCCGTCGCGCATGCCGGCGAGGTGGGTCAGCGCGGCGTCGAGCGCGGCGAGCACCGCCGGGGCATCGGCATCGTCGCGCGGCTCCTCGTCGCTGGTGACGACGACGCCGGGCTGGGCGAGCACGAGCCCGAGATCGGGCCCCGCCACGCCGAGCGTGCGCGCGAGCTCGCCGAGCTGGGCGTGCGCCGCGCGCGCCGCGTCGTGGTCGATGCGGGTCGCGCCCGCTCCGCGGTCACGTACGAGGTGGACCGAGACGGTGACCGCGCCGCGCTCGATGGCCGCGCGCACGCGCGCACCGATCGCGTCCTCGACCGCCGGAGCGAGCGGACCGCGCAGCTTGAGATCGATGAACCGGTGGTTGACCGCACGCACGTCGACGGTCGCCCGCGTGCGGCCGTGCTCGGCCACGCCGCGTCCAAAGCCGGTCATGCTGCGCACGGGGCAGAGATAACATGATCGGGCCGCGAGGCGGGCTAGAGTACGCGGGTGCGGATCCTCGCAGCCCTGATCGCGCTCGCCGCGTGCGGCCGCGAGCGTGCGGCGGCGCCGCCGATCCGCTTCCTCCACACGTTCGCGCCCGCCGAGACCGAGCTGTTCAACGCCACGATGGTCCAGCGCGGGATCGCGGTCGAGTCGTCGCTCGTGCCGTTCGCGCGCGGCCAGCAGGTGATCGGGGAGATTCTTTTCGCGGGCCGGAGTGAATCCGGCCCGCTCCATCCCGGCGGCGGCCGCGCCGGCAGCGCGTGTCCCGATCTGATCCGGATCGACGCGACGTGGCTGCCCGGGCTCCTCGCCAAGGGCCTGCTCGCGCCGGCACCGGCGGAGCTGGTGAAGCAGGACTGGCTGCCCGAGGCGGCCGCGCTGGTGGCGCCGCCGAACGCGCCGTGGTTCGCGTTGCCGCAGACGGTCGACGGCCTCGTCGTGATCCGCGACGAGGCGACGCCGGCGCCGGCGGGCCCGGCGATCGCGGACCTGATCGCCGCGGCGCGCGCGGCCAAGCACCCGGGCCGCCCGCAGCCGCTCGGGCTGCGCGTCGACGCGTACTGGCTCTTGCCGTGGCTGCGCGCCGGCGGCGGCGAGCTCGCCGTCGACGCCGATCCGGGCATCGCGGGCGAAGGAGCGGTCCACGCGCTCGCCGCCTTCGCGGCGCTGTTCGGCGATCTCGCGCCACCACCGCCGCCCGCCGGCGCCGAGGCGCCCGACGAGATCCGGCGCTGGACCGGCCACGAGCTCGCGTACTGGGTGACCGGTCCGTGGCAGGTCGGCGCGCTCGGCGAGCGTGACCGGCTCGTCGTGTCGGCGCTCGCGCACGCGCCGCGCGGCGGTCAGCTCCTCGTCGTGCCGACGTGCGCCGAGCGGCCGGCCGACGGCTGGCGGCTCGCCGCCGAGCTGACGAGTGTCGAGGTCGAGCGCACGTTCGCAGCCGCGTTCGCGTCGGTGCCGAGCCGCGCCGGCGCGCTCGCCGCATCGCCGGAGCTGGTGCGCGAGCTCCACGCGGCCCTGCGCGCGGCCGAGCCGCTGCCGCCGTCGTCGCTCACCCCGCTCCTGTTCGACGATCTGAACCCGGCGCTCGCCGCGGTGGTCGCCGGCGACGCGACCGCCGAGGAGGCGATCGAGGGCGTCCGCCGCGGCTGGCAGCGGCTCGCCGCGAGCTCCACGAGAGGCGTACCGCGATGAGGTCATTGCGCTGGCGCGTGCTCCTGATCCTGTCGCTCGCCGCGGTCGTGCCGACGGTCGTCGTCGGCGTGCTCGCGATCATGCGCGCGCGCCACGACGTCCAGAACGAGGTCAAGCGCGGCGCGCTCGCGCACATCCGCGCGCTCGGCTCGGCGCTCGACGGCACCCTGCAGGGCGCGCGGCGCACGATCGAGCTGGCCGCATCGCAGTGGGCGGACGCACCCGACGACGCGCGCGAGACCCAGCTGCTGCTGCGCCGGCTGCGCCGCAGCGTCCCGATCGTCAAGAGCGTGTCGATCCTCGATCCGGACGGCAAGCTGCTCTACGGCGACCCGGTCCCGCCGAGCGTCGATATCGGCTCGCACAGCTTCGGCGGCTACATCGGCGATGCGGTGTTCACGAGCGAGGGGCCGACGGTGCACGCGGTCGTCCAGGCGCGCGGCCGCACCGGCGAGCTGATGGGCGTCGTGGTCGCCGCGCTCGATCTCGGCTTCGTGCACGAGGTGATCGCGGCGGCGCGGCTCGGCCCGGGCGCGCGCGTGCTCGTGGTCGACGGCACCGGCGTGCCGGTCGCGATCAGCGACGCGACCGCCGCCCCCGCGCAGTCGCTCGCCGGCCGCGACCCCGCGGTCGATCGCGCGCTCGCCTCGACCGTCGAGGGCACGCTGTCGGCAAACGGTTACGTGTCCGCGTACCGCAACCTGTCGAGCTACCAGTCGCTGCGCGGCGTGCGGTGGGCGATCATTCACCAGCAACCCGAGGCGCAGGCGTACGCACTCGCGCGCAGCACGACGCGCGACACCGCGATCATCGGCCTCGCCGCGCTCGCGATCGCGCTCGCACTCGGCGCGTTCTTCGCGACCAAGTTGACCCGACCGCTCGCCGATCTCGTGCAGCGCGCCGACGCGATCGCCGCCGGTCACACACCGGAGGGCGGACCGGTGCGCGGCCCCGGCGAGATCGGCGTGCTCGCACACTCGGTCGACGAGATGGCGAAGCGGATCTCCGAGCGCGCGGAGCTGGCGTCGGCGCTCGCGCGCGGCGATCGGCTCGCCTCGGTCGGCGTGATGTCCGCGCAGGTCGCGCACGAGATCAACAACCCGCTCACCACGGTGCTCGGCTACGCGAAGCTGCTCCTCGAGGACAAGCCCGAGGGGCACCCCGATCGCATGGCCCTCGAGCTGATCGCCGACGAGGCCGAGCGGATGAAGAAGATCATCGGCGGGCTGCTCGAGTACGCCCGCGCGCCGCGCGCGAGCGAGCCGGTGACCCAGACCGCGACTGGCACGGCCGCACCCGGCGCCTCGGATCCGGCCACGGTCGTCCGCCACGTCGCCGCGCTCGTCGCGCCCCAGCTGCGCAAGACGCGCGCGCAGCTCGTCACCGACGTGCCCGCCGGCCCGTCGCTCGCGATCGAGGCGCACGCACTGCAGCAGGTGCTCGTCAACCTGGTGCAGAACGCGGCGCAGGCGCTCGGCGAATCCGGCGGCGGCACGATCGCGATCCGCGCGAAGCCGGTCGCCGGAGGCATCGCGACCCAGCTCGCGATCGCAGACGATGGCCCCGGCATCGCCGCCGCCGATCGCGCGCGCGTGTTCGACCCGTTCTTCACGACGAAAGCGCCGGGCACCGGCACCGGCCTCGGCCTCGCCGTCTGCAAGCACCTCGTCGCCACCGCCGGTGGCTCGATCGAGGTCGGCGACGGTCCAGACGGGCGTGGCGCCGAGTTCCGCGTCGTGATACCCAACGCGACGTGAGCAGCATCCTGGTCGTCGACGACGAGCGAGGTATCCGATCGCTGTGCTCCGACGTGCTCGGCCGTGCCGGCTACGAGGTAGAGGCCGTCGACTCCGCCGCCGGTGCGCTCGCGGCGATCACGCGCAAGCCGCGCGACCTCGTGCTGTGCGACATCAACCTGCCCGACCAGGACGGCGTGTCGATCCTGCCCAAGCTGCTCGCCGGCGAGAACCCGCCCGCGGTGCTGCTGATCACCGCGTACCCGTCGATCGACACCGCGGTCCGCGGCATGAAGCTCGGCGCCCGCGACTACATCGGCAAGCCGTTCTCGCCCGACGAGCTGCGCCTCGTCGTCCAGCGCGCGCTCGCCGAGGACGAGCTCCGCCGCAAGCACGGCGAGCTCACGAAGCGCCTCGCGTACGGCTCGATGATCGGCGAGTCGCCGGCGATGCAGCAGATGCGCGCGACCATCGACAAGGTCGCGCAGTCGGACGCGACCGTGCTCGTCACCGGCGAGAGCGGCACCGGCAAGGAGCTGGTCGCGCGCGCGCTCCACTTCGCGGGTCGGCGGGCGAGCGGCCCGTTCGTGCCGGTCAACTGCGGTGCGCTCGTCGGCACGCTGCTCGACAGCGAGCTGTTCGGGCACGTCCGCGGCGCGTTCACCGGCGCCGACACGTCCAAGCGCGGCCTGTTCGTCGCCGCCGACGGCGGCACGCTGTTCCTCGACGAGATCGGCGAGCTGCCGATCGAGCTCCAGCCCAAGCTGCTCCGCGCGCTCCAGGATGGCGAGGTCAAGCCGGTCGGCGGCACGAGCGCGATCCGCGTCGACGCGCGCGTGATCGCGGCGACGAACCGCACGCTCTCCGACCAGGTCAAGGCCGGCGCGTTCCGCGAGGACCTGTTCTACCGGGTCGCCGTCATCACGATCGAGGTCCCGGCGCTGCGCAATCGCCCGGGCGACATCCCGCTGCTCGCCCGGCACTTCGCCGAGCAGGCGGCGCTGCGTGCCGAGCGCGGCCGCGTCTCGCTGACGGACGGCGCGCTCGCCCACCTCGCGTCACAGCCGTGGCCGGGCAACGTGCGCGAGCTCGAGAACACGATCGAGCGCGCGGTGATCCTCGCCACCGGTGACGTGCTCGACGTCGCCGACGTCGCCGGCCCCCGCCCCCTCGCGGCGAGCACGTCGTTCGTCACGTTCTCCGGCGATCAGGTGCCGACCCTCGACGAGCTCGAGCGCGCGCACATCCTGAAGGTGCTCGAGCTCTGCGAGAACCAGAAGACGAAGGCCGCCCAGCTGCTCGGGATCAATCGCACGACGCTGTGGAAGAAGCTGCGCCAGTACGGCCTCGATCCGGAATGAGCTCGCTGCCGCGCCGGCGCGAGCGGTCACCCGCGTAGCGCGGTCAGCGCGCGCTGCATGTCGGCGGGCAGCGGCGCCTCGAACGCGAGCCGCTCGCCGGTGACCGGGTGATCGAACGCGAGCGTCGCCGCGTGCAGCGCCTGGCGGCCGAGCGCGCGCGCGACCTCGGCGAGCAGCTCGCTCCGCGGCTTGTGCCCGTACGTCGCATCGCCGACGAGTGGCCAGCCATGATCGGCGGCGTGGACGCGAATCTGGTGGGTGCGCCCGGTCTCGAGGCGCAGCCGCACGAGCGCGGCGTCGCGAAGCGGCTCGATCGTCTGCCAGTGCGTGACCGCCGGCTTGCCGGTCGCGACCTTCGAGCTGAACTTCTTGCGATGAACCGGGTGGCGGCCGTACAGCGTGCGCAGCGTCCCGCTCGCCGCCGGCGGCGCGGGTGACGTGATCGCGAGGTACGCCCGCTCCAGTCCGCTCGCCTCGCCGCGGCTCTTCGCGGCAAACGCCGCGGTCAGCGCGGCGTGCGCGCGCTCGGTCTTGGTCGCGACCATCACCCCGGTCGTGTCCTTGTCGAGCCGGTGCACGATGCCGGGCCGCAGCACGCCGCCGATGCCTGCGAGGTCCTTGCAGTGATACAAGAGCGCGTTGACCAGCGTACCGCTCGCGTGACCGGCAGCCGGATGGACGACGAGGCCGGCCGGCTTGTCGATCACGATCAGCTCGGCGTCCTCGAAGATCACCGCGAGCGGGATCGGCTCGGCGACGAGCTCGAGGGGCTCGGGCGGTGGCACGGTCACCGCGATGACATCACCGGCGCGCACGCGCACCGACTTGGCGGCGACGAGGCCGCCGACGGTGACGCGGCCGTCCTCGATCAGACGCTGGACCTGCGCGCGCGACAGCGCCGCGATCGCGCCCGCGATCACCGCGTCGAGGCGTCCCCCTGCCTCGCCGGGCCCGACCGCGATCCGATGGCCGGTCTCGGCCTCGTCGTCGGGCTCCTCGGATTCGTCGAGCTCCGGCTCGTCGGCCACGGCCGAGAGCTACCAGATCTTCGACTTGACGTGTCCCTTGGACTTGACGAGCACGTCGACGATCGCGCGCTCGTAGATGTGCTGACCGAAGATGTCCTCGGTGACGCGGCTCTTGAACAGCTCGCGGCCCTCGTTGATCTCGTCGGACATCACGTCGAAGAGATTGTCGTTGGCGATGCCTTCGAGGATCTTCGGCTCGTGATAGAGGGTCAGGTCCGAAGCGATTGCACGCGCGAGCTGCCGTGCACGCTTGGGATTGTCGATGAGGGTCGCCATGGCGTGATCGTAGGTGCGCGCTCGCGCCCGGGTCAAGGCTTGGCGGCTTCGTCCTCGGGCTCGACACCCGGGCCGCGTGCGGCGCGATAGCGGTCGAGATACGTCTGTTTGACGCGCTCGGCGTCGAGTCCGAGTGCGCGCGCGTACTCCGCGAGGAACCCGCGCACGTACACCGGTGCCGGGAGCTTGCCGAACACCTCACCCTCGAGCGCCTGCAAGTACGCCATGCCGATCTTCGACTTCTCGGCGATCTCGCGCAGCTCGACGCCGACCGCCTCGCGGATCTGGCGCAGCAGCGGCCCGGAGAACTCGGTGCGCGGCGTGAGCTCCGGCATCGGCGGCCGGATCGTGAGCACCGCCGGATCGTCGACCTTCGCGGCCGGTCGCGGCGCCGAGATGTCGGCGAGCCGATCGAGCGGCGTCACCGGCATCGGCACACCGTCGGGGAACAGCTCGTGGTCGTACTCCTTGCGCTTCGCCGCGTCCATCAGCGTCGTGTATGCGAGGTCGAGCCGGCGGTGCACCGCCTCGAGGCTGGCCGGATCGTAGAGGCCCGAGATCGCGATCGACTCGGCACCATAGATGTCGCGGATGCGCCGGTTCGCGCGCCGGATGTCCTCGAAGCTCGCGGTCGGTGGCACCTCGAGCAGCTCGTAGTGCGAGTCGCTCGGCAACACGTCGGCATCGAACGCGCCGGCCGGCAGCCCGCCGGAGTCGCCGCGCCCGGTGAGCCGCACCGCGAGCAGCCCGCGCGCGACGCGCTCGAAGCACTTCGCGATCCGCGTCTCCGGGTGCTCGATGAGCAGCGGCCTGCGGCGACGCGTCGACGCCCACACCGCCTCGTCGTACTCGAGGTGACCGAGGTAACGCAGGGGCGTGCCGAGCCGCCGCCGCGCCGTCGATGCGACCGCGCGGCCGAGCTCCATGTCGCTCTTGCTGCGCGCCGAGTTGATCACGAGGTGCGGCGCGAAGCCCAGGATCGCGTCACGCAGCTCGGCTAGCTCCGGGTGCTGCGCGGCGACCGCGCCGAGATAGATGTCGAGCGCGCTCGGCGTGCCGCCTTCAAACCCGGAGGGAAGCGCCGGAGGCGCGCCCCCCTCACGGGTCTCGGCCGCGCCCCCGCCCAGCGCGGCGGCGCGCGCCAGTGCGTCGGCCGTCGAAGGCAGCACGCGGGCCGAGAAGTCGGTCGGCTGCTTGTCCGCGATCTGGGCGAGGTGGCCGAGCCCCTTGCGCTCGAGGCGCTTGAGGAACGCCGCGCGCACGAACCGGTGCATGAGCTCGATCGACGTCGGGTCGGGCACGCCGACGAGGAGCTGGATGTCCGCCTCGAGGAACAGCTCGAGCGTGGCCGCCGACAGGCCGGGCCCGAGATCGACGACGACCCAGTCGGCCGGCAGCTGGTGGAGCTGCTCGGCGATCACGCGGACCTGCGCCGGGTCGGGGTTCGCCATCGCCGGCGGATCGTAGACACCCCCGATCAGCTTCACGCCCGGCACGTGCGTCGCGACGGCGAGCTCGGCGAGCGCCGGACCACCAGCTCCCAGCGCCTCGCCCAGGCTGCGCGACGGGCGCGGCACACCGGCGAAGATGTGCAGGTTCGCCGCCCCGAAGGCGCCATCTACGAGGATCACTCGCTTGCCGAGCGTCGCGAGGAAGATACCGACGTTGGCGGCGACGAGGCTCTTGCCCACGCCACCCTTGCCGCCGCCGATGGCGACCACCCGGGGAGTCATGTCCGCGGCACATAACCGCGACTTTCCTCGTCGGTCAAGCCCGACCGTCGGCCGGCGCTGCCGCGCGCACGGCGGCGACCACGTCGGCGGTGTCGCGGTCGTCGAGCGTGCGGACGTCGAGCCACAGCTTGCCGTCCGCGATGCGGCCGACGACCGGGACCGGCGCGGCACGCAGCGCGCGATCGAGGCCGTCGGCGCTCCTGCCGGCGAGCACGACCGCCCACGACGGCAGCTCGGCGGTGGGCATCGCGCCGCCGCCGACCGTCGACGCGCAGCCCTCGACGGTGATCGTCAATCCCCCGAGAGGGCCGCCCGCACCGAGCGCGTCGCGCAGCCGTTGCGCGGCCTCGTGCAGCGCCTCCGACGTGCGGCCGATCATCCGCACCGTCGGCACCTCGTCGAGGTTCGCATCACGATAGAGCGCGAGCGTCGCCGCGAGGCCGGCGAGCGTGAGCTTGTCGGGGCGCAGCGCCCGCATGAGGGGGTGCTTGCGCGCGGTCTCGACGGCGGCGGCCTTGCCGACCAGGATACCGGCCTGCGGCCCGCCGAGCAGCTTGTCTCCGGAGAACGTGACGAGGTCGGCGCCGCTCGCCACGCACTCGGCGACCGTCGGCTCCTCGGGCAGATGCCAGCGCTGCTGGGTCGCGCGGTCGACGAACATGCCGGAGCCGAGGTCGATCATGGTCGCGACCCCGCGCGCGCGGCCGATCGCGACGACCTCCTCGGGCGTGACCTCCGCCGTGAATCCGACGATCGCGAAGTTCGAGCGGTGGACCTTGAGTAGGAGTCCGGTCCCCGGACCGATCGCGTTCTCGTAATCGCGGCGGTGCGTCTTGTTCGTCGTCCCGATCTCGACGAGCGTGCCGCGCGAAAGCGCGAGGATCTCGGGGAGCCGGAACGAGCCACCGATCTCGATCAGCTCGCCGCGCGACACCACGATCTCCCGGTTCGTCGCGAGCGCCGCGAGCCCGAGCACGGTGGCGGCGGCGTTGTTGTTGCACACGAGCGCGTCCTCGGCGCCGGTCAGATCGCGCAGCAGGCCGCGCAGGTGATCGTGGCGCGAGCCGCGCTCGCCGCGGCCGAGGTCATACTCGAGGTTCGAGTAGCCGCGGGCGACCTCGTCGATCGCGGCACGCGCGGCGTCCGCGAGCGGCGCGCGGCCAAGATTCGTGTGGAGCACGACGCCGGTCGCGTTGATCACGCGGACGAGCGGCGGGCGCGCGAGCTGATGGGCGAGGCCCGCGACCTCGAGTGCGGCGATCGCCGAGCTGTCGGCCGCGCCCGCGAGGATCGCCGCGCGCCGGTCCGCGATCGAGCGCCGCGCGGCCTCGACCACGGCCCAGCGCGGTGCATCGCCGAGCGCCTCGGCCTCGTCGGCGAGCGCGTGAACGGCCGGTAACTTCGCGAGACGGTGATCCGACACGGGGCAGACCCTAGCCGATCCATCCGCGTTGTGGTGACCGCCGACCTCGTGAGGTAGCCTGCCCTGAATGGACGTCCAGGCGGTCTCCGCGCTGCTCGCCGCCCTGCTGATCCTCGCGATCGGCGCGTCGGTGCTGCTGCGGTCGCGCTCGGATCGCATGTACACCGCGTTCGCCGCGTTCACGTTCACGGTGAGCGCGTGGCATCTCTGCTCGTTCATCGACGCCGCGAGCGAGAGCCCGGTGATGCGCTGGCTGTCGCTGTGGGCGGCCGCGACGATCCCGCCGACCGCGATCCGGTTCTATCGCATCTTCCTGTCGCAGCCGTCGATCGGCGGCCCCAAGCGCGGGCCGCGCGTCACGCTCGCGTGGACGCTGCTCGCGTACGTCGCGCTCGTCTACTCCGCGATCGTCCAGCCGATCCACGAGACGATCTATTTCCAGATCCCGTTCGGCATCTACGTGTTCGGCGGCCTCTACCGCTGCGTCTGGGACATGTACGCGCAGTACCGCGCGACGACGAAGCGAGTCGAGCGGACCCGCGTCGGCTATCTCGCGCTCGGCGGCTTCGTCGCGACGACGCTGACGCTCACCGACGTGCTGCCGCGCCTGGGCCTCGCGTGGCCGGCCGTCGGCAACGTCCTCGGCATCCTCTACCTCTACTTCCTGTCGCAGACGCTGTTCCGCTACCGGCTGCTCGATCTCAACGAGCTGGTCGGCAAGATGGCGGTGCTCGGCACGCTCGTCGTGCTGCTGTCGGCCGTCTACGG
>DAIRFU010000194.1:0-10757 GCA_036794935.1 Kofleriaceae bacterium
GCCGTCAGCTACAAGGTCGAGGCCTTCCGCCATGCCGCCGGCATCCTCGCACCGGCCGTCGACTTCGATGTCCGCCGCTACATGCTCGCGCAGATCGTCGGTCGCTTCCCGCGCTTCTACATCCTGGCGTGGATCGGCCACGCGATCATGATCCCGACGTGGATCATCATCGGCCTCGGCGTCGTGCTGCTCGCCGCGTTCTTCTTCGGCGCGCGCGCGGTCGAGGGCGAGGACGAGGCGGCCGACGCGGCCAGTGACGACGAGACCGAACCCGACTACGCGAGCGCGTAGTCAGCGCGCGGGCGCGCCGGGCTCGCGCCGCATGTCGTTCGCCGCACCGGGCGTGGCAGCCGAGCCGGCCGCAGGTGCCGGCCGCGGCGGGGTACGCGGTGGCGGCTTCGGCGTGAACTTCTTCTCGCACGCGCGGATGGCCGTCTCCTGCGTCGCCGCCAGGTAGCACGCACGAGCCGCGTCGCTCCACGCCTGGGTCGTGCAGGCCGCACCCATCTTGCGCGTCATGTTCGCGTGCTCCTGCTCGAGCCGCAGCTTCAGCGCGGGATCGCGGGCCTTGTCGATGAAGACCTGCGCGAGGTGCGTCGCGACCTCCATGCACGGGCCGCTGATCGCGAGCGCTGGCTCGCCCGCGTCGGCGGGTGCGACGCCGGCATCGGCGGGAGCGCGCGGCGGCTCGGGGGCACGCTCCGCTGGCGGCGCCGGTGGCACGACGGGCGCGGCGGACGTCGGCTGCTGCTTTGGCGCGGGCTGGAGCTCGCAGGCGGCGAGCAGCACGAGGACGGCGAGGCGCTTCATCACGACCCCACGTACGGGCGGGCCTGCACGATCCACACGTCCTCGCCCTCGAGGACCCACTCGATATCGAGTGGCTGGCCGTGCGCGAATACCGGGAGGAACTTCTCGACCATCGTGGAGAGCTTCTTCGCACGTTCCTCGCTGAGAATCACGCCGGCACCCGCTGGAACCGGCAGCTCCTTCATGCCGCCGGCCGGATCGAACACGAGCATCACCGGGTCGTCGGCGCGCGAGATGATCCTGGTGCCGTCGTTCGTCGGGTCGAAGATGATCTGCTCGGGCAGCTTCTGACCCTGGACGACGCGTTCGCCGAGGCCCCACTTCGAGTTGATCGTGAAGCTGTGGTCGTCGCTCGGATCCCACAGGTTCTTCGTGATCAGCACACCCGCCGCGGTCGCGTTGACGCCGACCTGGATCAGCACGGCCATGTACGCCTGGTGATGATCGATGCCGAACGCGCTGCGCTCGTCGACCGCGCGCAGGTTCCACAGCGACGCCCAGACCTTCTTGAGCGCCTCGCCGAGCGCGCGCTTGCCGACCACGTTGCCGACCGTGTCGTAGAGGCCGGCGCCGTTGAAGCCGGGCAGGTCCTCGGAGTTGGACGAGCTACGCACGAACACGCCGCGCCCGCTCAGCTCGAGTCGCACCCGCTTGTAGATCGCGTCGAGCGTCTCGCCGTCGATCGGTGCCACGATGATCGCATCGCGCAGCTTCTCGAGCGCGGCCTTGCGCCAGGCGGCGTCGGTCTTGAAGCGCGGATCCGCGAGCAGCTCGTCGGCGCGCTTGTCGAGGCCGTTCTGTCGCATGTGCTGCACGTAGTAGAAGAACGGCACGCCGAAGCCGGGCGGCACGCGCACGCCCGCGAGGTTCGCGGTCACGATCTCGCCGAGGTTCGACGTCTTCGTGCCGAAGCGCAGCACGTCCTTCGCGCGGATCCGCGTCAGCATCGCGAGGTGGGTCGCGCGGATGTCGGCCTCGGGGAGGTCGACGTGGCGCGCGTCGAAGATCTTCTGCTCGAGCTCCTCGATCTCGGCGGCGGTCGCCTCGCGCACCACGATCGACGTGTCGGTCACCTCGTAGTAGACGACCTTGCCGTCGAGCTTGCCGTACTTCTCTCGCGCCTTCTTGTCGCCCGCATTCGGGATCCGCCAGGCGCCGGCGCGCAGGTTGACGTGCGACAGCGGTGTCGAGAACTGCGTCGCGATGATGCCGGCGACCGGCGTGATATCCGGGTAGCTCTCCTGGAGCAACACGATGTCCGTGCGCTCGAACGTCAGCGACTCGAACGGCGTCCCGACCGGCACGACGCGCAGCCGGCCGACCGCGCGGCCCTTGTTGAACGCCTGGAAGCTGGCGGCCTTGTAGATCTCGTCGTTCGTGATCGTGAGCAGGCCGCGCCTCCGCACCGCGTTCGCGACCGCCTGCTGCATCGGCGAGTCGGGCCGGAACGGCAGGTTCTTCTTGAAGAACGTCTCGTCGAACCGCTTCTTCACGCGCATCACATCGTCGGGACCGATCTTGTCGCCCTCCCAGAACGAGAACGTCCACTTGTCGATCTTCAGGTGATGCGTGAGATAGCAGAGGATGAAGCGCGGCTTCTTGCGCTCGTAGTTCTTGTTGTACTCGCGGATGTTGTCGGCGGTCCACGCCTGCTTGAGCAGCACGCCGAGCACGAAGTCGGCGTGGATCGCGAACAGGTTGACATCGATGTAGTAGATCGCGTTGGTCTTGACGTCGATCACGGCCTTGCCGTACTCGTCGCTGCCGATCGTCCTCGAGTAGTGCTTCCAGGTCTCGAGGTTGCTGACCTCCTTGACCCACGCACGCTGCTCGCCGGCGGCATGCGCCGGCGCGAGACACGCGACCACGAGGGCGAGCGCGAGCACGAGCTGCTTCATGGGACCGTTATAACCCGGTCCCTATTTCGGCAGCGTGATGTTCGGGATCCGGCCCTTGGACAGGCCGCCGTCACCGTTGGGGATCCACGCCTCGGACTGGATCGTGTTGGCCGCCGAGAACCGGAACACGAGCTGATCGCCGGTGACGAAGTCGATGGCCGGCGCGCTCTGGTCCTTCTCGTACGCCTGCGCGTCGAACCCGGTGGGCAATGGATCGAAGTGCTCCGACCAGCTCGCGAGCACGATGTTATCGCTGCCCCGCCGCTGCATCAGATCGAACGTGACGTCGACGCCGGCGATCACGACGCAGTCGAGCACGAAGTGATACGTGCCGGCCGGCACGCTGGCCTTCAGCTCGAATGCGGCTTCCTGGGAGCGCCCGGCCCCCACACCTGGCGCTCACCAGGGGGGCGGCTCTTCGTCCTGGAGCTTGAGCCTGGTCTCCGAGCCGTCGGGCGCGAACCACAGCGTCGACGGGTTTCCGGCCTCGTCGTCGCCGGGGCAGGCGGCGAGCAAGGCGAGCAAGGCGAGCGGTGCGGCAGCTCTCATGGTGTTGCACTCCCTGGGACGCGGTAGACGGCGATGAAGTGGGTCGGCACCGGCGTCGATTCACCGACGAGCTCGAGGCCTGCCTTCGTCGCGTTCGCCATGCTCTGCGTGCGGTGATAGATGCGATTGGAGATCACGAGGCGGCCACCTGGCTTTAGCGCGGCGCCGGCGGCTTTCAACCACGCAGGAGCGTCGGTGAAATAGTGATCGACCTCGGCGAGCAAGATCGCATCATACGTCGCCGGCTCGAGACCGGGTGTGTCGGCCGCCACGACGCGCGGCTCGACGACCTTCGCGAGGTTTGCGGCCTCGAGCCGCTGCTGCAGCAGCGTCAGCACCGCGCCATCGACGTCGGTCGCGACCACCTTGCCGCCGGGTGCCACGGCGCGTGCGAGATGCACCGTCAGCAGACCCGAGCCCGCGCCGATATCGGCGACCACCGAGCCGGGCCCGATCCCGAGCGCCTCGACGACCTTCTCTGGCCGCCGCTCGGCATCGAAGCGAGCCTGCTCGCGCGCGCTGTCATCCGCGGCCGCGGTCCCCGAGCCGCTGCCCGCAGCCTCGCCGCCGGCCGGCTTGCTGCTGCAAGCGGCAACCAGCACCAGGCACAGCACCACCGCGCGCATCTGCCGTGCAGCGTAACCGATTAGCGAGGGCAAGGGATCGCCGCGAGCGCATCCCCGCGGGAAATGACGACCGGCGCCCATCGCTGGGCGCCGGTGAGACTTCGCGAGCTCGATCTGCCTAGAGATCCTTGAGGCGACCGAACGAGCCGGCGATCGTGATGCCGTTCGCGAACGAGGTGATCGCCCGGTCATCGCGCTTGGCCACCGCGTAGGCAACCGACGCCAGCGCGAAGCGCGCCGTGTTGGTGCCGTTGTACGCGGCGTCGTCGCCGTTGGCGTCGAAGCCCTGCACCTGACCCTGGCGGTTCGTGCCACCGAACCAGCCCGACTTCAGGTGTCCGGCGCTGTAGACCCACAGCACGTTCGAGTTGTTCGGGGTGCCATCCGGCCAGCCGCCGCGCTGGGTCGGGTTCTTCGTCGTGTCGCCACAGATCGTGATGACCGTGTCGTCGGCGAGGACCTGGCCGGTGTTGTCGTCGACGGTGTTCGCGAGGTCGGTCATGAACCCGTCGAAGACCTTCTTCAGCATCGGCGGCACGCTCATCGCGCTGCCGTCGGCGAACGCGCCGTGCGGATCGTCACGCATCGCGGGGAGCGCGACCGCGTTGGTGAGGCCCATCTTGAAGGCCTTCACCGCGACGATGAGCGCGCGGCCGATGTCGCGGACGTTCCCGCGGGTCGTGCCGTCGATGCCGTACCGATCGAGGTCCGCCTGCGTGATCTGCAGCTGCGCGGCGAGGTTCTTGCCGAGGAACTGCGCCGCGTTCGACGCCGTCTGGTACGAGGAGCGCTGGGTGGAGCGCTCGGAGGCCCGGTTGAGCTGCGCGAACGCGTCGTAGTGCGCCTTGTAGAGCTGCGCGTCGTCCGGGTTCGACAGCAGGCCGCCTGCACGCGACGCGGCGCTGTTGAACAGGTTGACGATGCCATCGGCGTTGCCGACGTTCGAGGGCCGCGCCGCACCCGGTGCCGTTCCGGCGTCCGCGACACCGATCGTGACCATCGGGATGACCGACGGCGACGCGGCCTGCAGCGCGCTGGCGACCGAGATGATGTTGTTGCCGTTGAGCGACAGCACCGACGTCGGATTCGACGTGTGCGTCTCGTTGGCGCCGCACTGGAAGCAGGTCATCTGCTTGCCGGGCGACAGGTCACGGAACGGCGTGTCGGGGCCGACCGTCAGCGGCTTGTCGGTGCCGGAGACCAGCATCGACTCGCCCGGGCGGTGCCACGCGAAGTTCGTGTTGTTCGCGGCCGCGATGTCGTTGTGCGGCCAGAGCAGCTGGAACCACGCGGCGCCGCCGTTGCCGGCGATCAGGTGGACCGAGCGAGTCGTCGGGTTCGCGGCCGCCGCCATCGCGACGTCGCGACCTGCGGTCCTCTCGAGGATCTCGAAGATCTTGGTGCGAGACACACCGAGAGCAGCACCCGCTGCGACGCTCCACTTGATGAGGGCGCGGCGGGTAATCTCGCGCTGCTCGTCACGTTTGGAGAAGGGGGACTTTGCCATGGTGAATCTCCTCACTCGCAGGTGTAAGCCGCAGCCAGCAGGGCCGCGACGGCAAGGCGCTTGCCGACGTCAGGGGTCGAGGCACTCGTGACGGTCAGATTGCAGTACTCGAGGTGCCGGCTCGTCGCCGGAGCTCCGATGAGGCACGCGATGCCTTCGGGGCGGCAGGTGTTCGCCGCATCGAAGAGCTGCGCGCCGGGGCAGCGAGCGATCGTTCCGGCGGTGAACGAGTCGATGACCTCGGTCGCCGCGGCCGCGAAGATGTCGAACTCGCGCGAGGCGCCCGACGTGGTGATCGCGATGTTCTCGCGGATGCGGTTCGCGTAGTTCGGACCGCCGAGCGCGTTGAAGCCGCTCTGGTAGAGGTCACCGGCGGACAGCCCCGCCTGGTTGTTGATGTCGACGCCGACGTCGGTCAGCACCTGGCCGAGGGTCCGGTAGCGGACCTTCGGGCAGCTGTGCACGTGCGACGTGTAGCGCGGCGGGCCTTCCTTCGTCAGACGATCGAGCAGCTCCCACGGGGAGATGTAGTCGTTGTCGTGATCGAAGGTGCTGTCCTCGCTGCCAGACGTCGAGCCGGGCGGAGGCGTGTTGGTGTCGGTTGGGACGTCGTCGGTGCAGGCAGAAGCCAAGACCGTCGAGGCCAGGATCGCAAGGGTGTATCCAAAGCGGGTCATGGGCTTCCTCCTAGAACTTGACGAAGTCGTCGCTGGTGTAGACGGCGTAGATGAGGTCCTTCAGCTTGTAGCCGGAGGCGGTGAACGCCTCGATCTGCGCCTGGATGGTCTCGGTGGGCACTTCCTGGAGGGTGTCGACGATGTCCGTCTTGCCCAGTGCCCAGTTCCACATGCGCGCGACACCGCACTCGGCGACGGCCGGGTCAGCCGCGATCGCCTGGCCGAGGGCCGGCAGGTCCGCGGCGGGCACGTTGAGGCGCCACGCCGTGGTCTGGCCCGGGGGCAGGTAGTCGCTCATCTTCGCGAGCGGCGCGCCGTCGAGTGGCGTCGGCACCGCGATGTCGTTCTGGTAGACACCGTCCGCGTCGTAGTACGCGAACAGCGGCGTCAGGTGGTTCAGGGTCGAGTGGCAGTTCGCACAGATGACCGCCGCCGTGTCCTGGAAGTTGATGCGGCCGTCACCGTTGGTCGGGCTCGAGATCGAGTTGAAGTCCCACACGCCGGTGTACGGGGCCGCGCCGCCGATGTCGGTCGGCGTCGCCGAGACCTCGGCCGGGAACTTCGTGCACACGAACGTCTCCTGCACGAACCGCGAGCGGCGGAACGCGAGGTTGCTGAAGTAGTGCGCCATGAGGCCGGGGTTCGTCAGGATGCCGGCCTTCGGACCGTTGTTCGTGCACTCGGCCGACGTGAACGTGGCCGCGCCTTCATCGAACGTCGGGCAGCCGTCGCTCCCCGCGGTGAACAGGTCCATGTAGCTGCCGTTGTTGACCGCCAGGCGCGCGGCGAACGCCGGCGCGGTGTCGAGCATCGCGGTCTCGCCCATCCTGAACGTGTCGCGCCAGAAGTAGAACATCTGCCGCGCGAAGTCGGGCGTGTTCATGTACGCCTGGATCAGGCCCTCGTAGGCCGTCTTCTTCGCGGCGTCGTCGGCGGCGTTCGCGACCTGGTTGATCTCGTCGAGCGTCGGTAGCTTGCCCGTGAGCCGGAGCGAGGCGACGCGAAGGGCAGCGCTGTAGTCAATCTCGCGTTGACCGAGCAGCTGGTCCCATTCGTCACCGGTGTTCGATCCAGATCCGGTGTCAGATCCGGACCCCATGCCGTCATCTCCTTGGTCGGAGCTGCAGGCCGGAGCCGCGAGCGCGGCGGCCAGGAGTAGTGCTGAGATCCTCTTCATGGGGCTCCTTTGGGGAACTACTGGGCAGTTTTCTCGGCCTGGACCCAGACATCCACGGCCGCTTTGAACGAATCGAAGTTGGCTTGCGTTCCGAACTTGAACGGGTGGTTCGTCCCCATCGCCGGATTGGGCGCGATGTAGAAGCCGCTCGCGTTCGTGTCCTGGAAGTTGATGCGCGTGCGCGCCTGGTTGCAGACGTTCTGCAGCGTCGCGTCGTCCGCGGTGTCGATACCGGTGAGGTCCATCGCGCTGCGCGCGTTCGCGTTGCCGGCGTTCGCGTGGCAGCTCGCGCAGTTGTTCTGCAGCGGCGCCTGCGCGTTCGCCTTGAACTCCGTGAGCGCCTTGCAGCCGGCCGCGGCGGTGCCGCCACCGCCCATCCCGTCGTCTTCGGGGCGGAACCGGTCGACCACCTTGAAGTGAATCGTCAGCTGGTTCGCCGGCGAGAAGTTCACGAACGCGGCCGTGCCGCCGTTGATCTGCGAGGGCATCGCGTCCGCCGCGAGGTTCATCTTCACGTTGAAGAAGCGATCGAGCGTGTCGGGGACCGGCTCGCCCTCGAGCGGCCACGACACGAACAGCGGGTGCTCGATGTACACGCCTTCCGGGCCGCCCTCGAGCGTGAGGTTCGTGACGTACAGATCCTGGGACAGCGGCTGCGCGACGAAGCGGATCTTCGCGCCGGCCCAGTTCTCGACCAGGCCGCTGATGTCCACGTAGGTGATGGGGCAGGTCGGGTCGCCGGGGTTGCCGCCGGTGCACAGGACGGGGGTGAAGCGTGCAGTCTCCAGTCCGGTGTCTGCAGCCCCAGTCACCCCGGCCGCGTCACGCTCCGCCGCGATCCACTCCAGGAGGTCCGAGGCCTGCGACGCGAGCAGGGCGGGGCCCGAGTGGGCACCCTTCGTAAGGATGCGAGATGACTGCGGTGCCTCGAGGTTCACGACCTCGGACGCCAGCAGCGTCGCCCGCTGGTCCATCGCGTCGGTGCCCTGGATGAACGCCACGGTGGGGTCCGAGCCCGCATGGCAGGCCGCGCAGGTGGTATCGAAGACCGGCTTGGCCTTCTGTAGATAGAGCGTCCGGGCCAGCTGCTCTTCCTTGGAGATGTCCTCGTTGCCGCCATCGATGAGGCCGCTACAGCCCATGAACAGGACCGCGGCGAGGGCCCCCACGGTCAGGCGGACCATGGGAAGGTGCCGGAGCAGGGTATCCAACATGGCCCGTCGCGCATGCGACATGCCCTGATTGGCTTTTCTCGGAGTGAGACGACCCAGCATGGGTGCCATCCTACAGCAACGGCCATACCAGCAGTGTACGAGCCGTGCACAACGCCAACTGACCGAGATTACTCGATGTAGGTGATCGACACCCGGCACTGTGCATGAGGGGAACACCCCCAGCTGCGGTCAGTTGTTCCCATCAACCAAGTGCTTGAAAACACGCGTCCATGAAGTGCAACATCAACATCTTGAGCACGCGGAAGACAGCCCGTTTTCTCGTCTGGGTGGCGCTCGGGCTGGGAGCCACCGCCGGGTGCCGTCCGGCGGCAACCCCCGCCGCGAATCTCGGACCGGCGCTCCCCGTCGATCGGATCGCGATCGTGGGGGCGAGCGTCTCCGCCGGCTTCGGCGGAACCCCGTTCGGCGACGCGTTCGGCAAGGCCGCGAAGCACGCGGCGGTCGCCTCGTGGGCGAACGTGATGATGTTCCGCGATCCGGTGGCCGACACCCGGGACCAGCTCGCCAAGGCGATCGACTTTCACGCGACCACGGTGATCGCGATCGATCTGCTGTTCTGGCACGTCTACAACGTGCACCGGCTCGACGCCGCGCTGGCCGAGCTCGACAAGCTCCACGCGACCGGCGCGTGGATCGTGCTCGGCGATATCCCGCGGATCACCACCGCCTCGGAGCTGCTGCTCCCCAGGGCGGCGATCCCGTCGCAGCAGGAGATCGACGCGGCCAACCAGCAGATCGCCGCGTGGGCGCGCCGCGATCGCGTGCTGCTCGTGCCGCTCGCCGCGTGGACCGATCCGTTGCGCTCGGGCGCGGAGATCGAGCTCGCGCCGGGCGAGAAGGTCCCGGCCGCGTCGCTGATGGCGCTCGACGGTCTGCACGCGAACCCGCTCGGGACCTGGTACCTGCTCGATCACCTCGATCACTTCATCGAGGCCAAGCTGCCCGGCACGCCGAAGGACGCGCTCGTGTTCGTGCGGCCCTCCTCTATATAGAGGCGTACAGAACCCGGTTCGACGCGCGCGCGCCGTTATAGTACGCGCCATGCCTCGACATGGCGGAGACATCATTGCAGACGTCCTCGCGCGACACGGTGTGACCCACCTGTTCACGCTGTGCGGCGGCCATATCTCGCCGATCCTGACCGGCTGCGAAGCGCGTGGCATCAAGGTCGTCGACGTCCGCGACGAGGGCAACGCGGTGTTCGCCGCCGATGCGGTCGCCCGGATGACCGGCACGATCGGCGCGGCGGCGGTGACCGCCGGACCGGGCGTGACGAACACGATCACCGCGATCAAGAACGCACAGATGGCGCAGTCGCCGCTGATCCTGTTCGGCGGCGCGACCGCGACGCTGCTCAAGGGGCGCGGCGCGCTCCAGGACATCGATCAGCTCGCGCTGATGAAGCCGCTCGTCAAGTGGGCGACCACGGTCAAGACCGTGCCGGCGCTGCAGCACGCGGTCGAGCGCGCGATCGCGGTCGCCACCGAGGGCGTGCCCGGTCCGGTGTTCGTCGAGGTGCCGGTCGACATCCTCTATCCGGAGGAGATCGTGCGCAGCTGGTACGAGAAGGAGGCCGGCCTCGGCAAGGCCAAGGGCATCGGCGCGAAGGCGCTCGAGCTCTACATCAAGGGCCACCTCTACCGGCAGTTCCGCGCGCCGACATTCCCCGAGCTCGAGCTGCCGGTGAAGCTGCCCAGGCTCGGCGGCGCGAACCTCGTCGACAAGGCGGCCGAGGCCGTGCTCGCCGCGAAGAAGCCGGTGATCGTCGTCGGCAGTCAGACACTCGTCGGCGTCAAGGATCCCGGCCGGCTCGCGCGGGCCATCGGCACGCTCGGCGCGCCCGTGTACCTCGCCGGCATGGCGCGCGGGCTGCTCGGCCGCACTCACGAGCTGCAGCTGCGCCACAACCGCGGCAAGGCACTCAAGGAAGCCGACTGCGTGATCGTGTGCGGGTTCCCGTTCGACTTCCGGCTCGGCTATGGCCGCGGCATCAACAAGCAGAGCACGCTGATCGCGGCGAACCTCTCGAGCGACGAGCTGCGCAAGAACCGCCGGCCCGACATCGCGATCGAGATGCACGCCGGCGACTTCCTCGTCGCGCTCGCCGAGCGAGCGAGTGGCGCGAGCGGCGCGTGGACCGAGTGGATCGCGACGCTGCGCGAGCGCGAGCAGGCGCGCGACGCCGAGATCGCCGGCAAGGCAGCCGCGACCGGCGAGCTGGTCGATCCGATCCACTTCTTCACGCGCGTCGAAGACGCGATGGCCGACGACGCGGTGC
>DAIRFU010000195.1:0-5433 GCA_036794935.1 Kofleriaceae bacterium
GCAGCGAGATCGAGCCGACCTCGCCCTGATCCGACGAGTACACGTAGATGACGTCGACGTCCGACGCGAAGTTCAGCTCCTCGCCGCCGAGCTTGCCCATCCCGATCACCGCGAGCCGCGCGATCCGCTCGGTGCCGCGGTCGTCGAGATAGCGGGGCACGCCGTAGCGCGCGCGCAGCTCGGCGTCGTGAAACGCGATGGCCGCGTCGAAGCAGACGTCGGCGAGCCGCGACAGCTCGCGGCCGACCTCGGTGTCCAGCCCGAGCTCGAGCTCGCGCACGCCGAGGCGGACCAGCTCGTCGGCGCGCACCCGGCGCAGCGCGGCCCGCAGCTCGGCGCCGCTCGCGAGACCTCGCGTGGCGTGCGTCACCTCGCTGATCAACCGGCCTCGGGGTTTTTCCCGGCGCAGATAGGGGTCGGCGGCGACCCGGCCCAATCGGCCAGGATCCCGGGTGAGCAGCGTGGCCAGGTACGGCGCGCGCTGGCAGGTGAGGCTCGCGATCTGGGCGCCGGTGGCGTCCAAGTGGGTGAGATCCAGGCCGGTTTGGGCCGCCGCGTCGAACAGCCGCTCGGCGCGCCGCTCGGCATCGGCCGCGTCGGGCGCACCCGCCGCGAGATCGGCTGGCCTGACCATGCGCAGACCATACCTTGACAGCTCGCGCCGCCCGCATTACCCAAGGCATTGATTCTCCTCGGTCATGCGTGATCTATATGAAGTACTAGGGGTCGAGCGCGGCGCGAGCCCGCAAGACCTGAAGAAAGCCTACCGCCGCCTCGCGCAGCAGTTCCATCCCGACAAGTGCGGCGGCGACAAGGACGCCGAGGAGAAGTTCAAGGAGGCGGCCAACGCCTACCAGGTCCTCTCCAACGACGATCAGCGCTCGCTCTACGATCGCTACGGCTTCGATGGCATCCAGCGCGGCGGTGGCGGTGGTGGCGGCCCGGGCTTCTCGACGGTCGAGGACATCTTCTCGGCATTCGGCGATCTGTTCGGCGACTTCTTCGGTGGCCGGGCGGGCGGCAAGCGCACGCCACGCGGCGCCGACCTTCGCGTCGATCTCGAGCTGACGTTCGCCGAGGCCGTCTGGGGCGTGACCAAGGAGGTCAAGGTCAGCCGCGCGATCGCCTGCGAGACCTGCGCCGGCAGCGGCGCCAAGCCGGGCAGCAAGCCCGACGTCTGCCGGACCTGCCAGGGCAAGGGCCAGGTCGTCCACGCGCAGGGCTTCTTCATGGTGCAGACCACGTGTCCGCACTGCCGGGGCGCGGGCAAGACGATCAAGGACCCGTGCGAGGACTGTCGCGGGCGCGGCACGAAGGCGGAGACCACCACGCTCTCGGTCACGGTGCCCGCCGGTGTCGACGATGGTCAGACGCTGCGGCTCGCGGGCAAGGGCGAGGCGGTGCCGGGCGGCACGGCGGGGCACCTCTATGTCGTGCTCCACGTCCAGGGCGACGAGCGCTTCCGCCGCGACGGCGATGACATCCTGAGCGAGGTGCCGGTGAGCTTCGTCAAGGCGGCGCTCGGCGGCGAGATCGAGATCCACACGCTCGAGGACGGCTGCACGGCTGCCGCCACCATCGAGCTCAAGCCGGGCACCCAGCCCGATGACGTGATCGTGCGGCGCGGTCAGGGCATCCCGCACGTCGGCGAGCATGGCCGCGGCGACCACGTCGTCCAGATCAAGGTCGATATCCCGAAGAAGCTGAGCGCGCGCCAGGAAGAGCTGCTGCGCGAGCTGGCGACCGAGCTCGGCGAGGACAGCGTTCGCCCCGAGAAGCGCGGCCTGTTCGGTCGCAAGAAGTAGCCGCTATCTCAGCGGCGCGCTGGCGGCGCCCACAGCGCGCTGAT
This sequence comes from Kofleriaceae bacterium, assembly GCA_036794935.1. Lineage (GTDB taxonomy): Bacteria > Myxococcota_A > Polyangia > Haliangiales > Haliangiaceae > JABFXX01. The sequence goes on from DAIRFU010000195.1 coordinate 1,850, forward strand.
GTCGAGCTCGATCGCGTCGAACGGCGCCGCGCGCACGGTCGCGTCACCTTCGTACGTGCGGACCTCGAGCCAGCCGCCGACGTCGCCGAGCGTGTAGACCTCGAGCCGTTTATCGATCGGATCGACGAGCCAGACGTGGCGCACGCGATGTGCGGCGTAGTACGGCAGCTTCTTGTCGCGATCGATCTTCTCGGTCGAGCGCGAGAGCACCTCGCAGACCCAGTCGGGTGCCAGCGTAAAAAACGCGGTCTCGGGCAGCTCCGGCATGCGCTCGACGCGCCAGCCGGCGATGTCGGGCGAGATCGGTCGTTTCTCGTCGAGTTGCAGCTCGGGTTCATCGATGATCCACCAGCCCCCGGGGCCGCCGCGGCCGCGCTGAAACGGTGCGCCGATCTCGATGCCGAGCACCGAGGCGGCGTTGGCGTGCTTCGGGGAAGGTCGGGGAGAGACGTAGAGCGTTCCGTCGATGATCTCGGCGCGCAAATGCTCGGGGACCGCGAGATAGCGCTCGTAGAGCTCGTCGCGCGGATCGCGTGCCGGCCGGACCATAGGTTCAGGCTAGCACGCAGCCGGTCGAGTCGCGCGAACCGTCAGCGGGGCACGTAGAGCTTGATCTCGACGCGGCGGTTCGCGAGCCGGCCCTTCGGAGTCGCGTTGTCGGCGACGGGCTCGGTGCCGCCGATCCCATCGATCACGATGCGGCCGGACGGGATGCCCTCGGCGACGAGTGCCTGGCGGACCGCCTCGGCGCGCGCCTTCGCGAGATCGATCGCGATCTGCGTGACGTCGGGCGCCGGCTGTCCCTCGACGGGCGTCGCGAACGCCTGCGCCTCGCGATCGTCGGTGTGACCGACGAGCACGACGCGGATCGACGGATGCGCCTGCATGACCTTCGCGATCTTCTCGAGGTAGCGCTTCGCGGAGCCGTGCACCGCCGTCTCGCCCTCGGCGTAGAGCAGGCCCTCGATCGAGCCGCGCAGCTCGTCGACGTCGGCGGGCACGCTGTCGAGGCAGCCGTCGTCGTCCTGATACCCGTTGAGCGTCTCCTGCTCGGTCGGGCACTTGTCGGCGATGTCGAGCACGCGATCGCTGTCGTTGTCGATGTCGGGGCAGCCGTCGCTGTCCTCGAAGCCGTCGACGTCCTCGGCGCGCTTCGCGCACGTGTCGGTCGTATCCGGGATCCCGTCGCCGTCCGTGTCCGCCGGTGGCCCCGGGTGCGCGACTCGCTCGCCGGACCTGTGGCGCGGCGCGCCGGGCGAGAACTCGACACCGAAGTTGACGTCGGCCTCGAGGTTGACGCGGCCGGCAATCAGGCCGAGGTCCTCGGCAGACGGCAGCGCCGAGAGGCGGGCGTCGAAGCGCATCACGAAGCCCTTGTTCGTGTCGAAGCGGACGCCGGCGCCGACGTAGCCCTCGCCGATCGCGCCGGAGTTGAACGTCTTGCGCGCGGACGACAGCGAGATCGGCGCGCCGCCGCCGACGAGCACGAACGGGTTGACCCGGCGCTCGGGCAGCAGATCGATGCGGAGCTGGACGCGAGGCTCGACCCACACGACCCTGGTGTCGACGTCCATCACGGTCGTGGTCTTTGTCGGCACGACGATGACCTCCGCCTCGGGCACGATGAACGGCAGCCAGAACGGATGGCCGGCGCGGAGGCCGAATCCGATCGAGCTGACGAGATCGGGGTGGCCGGGCTGCTCGTAGTTGTAGCCGAGCAGCGACGCGTCGCTGAAGACGCGCGGACCGAAGAACCCGCCGAGCTGGAGGTAGCCGTCCTCGCCGTCGGCGGCCGCCACTGCAGGCACGAGCAATAGACCGAGGGCGAGCCAGACCGCGCGCATTGCGCGGCCAGTATAAGCGAGGGCAGGCGATCGAGCGAGTGTCGCGAGCCTGCGAGCGATGCGAGCCACCCTGGCCCGAGCGCATCCCGACGGGATAACGCCTTACACACGCCTTACACGGCGGCGTGACACAATGAGACCGCGTGCGCATCCTCGTCGTCGAAGACGAACCCAGCCTGCGGGACGGCATCGTCGACCTGCTCGCGGGCGATGGCCACACGGTGACCGCGGTCGGCGACGGGATCGCCGGGGTCGAGACCGGGCTGCGCGAGCCGTTCGAGCTCGTCGTGCTCGATCTGATGCTGCCGCGGCTCGATGGCATGGAGGTGTGCCGGCGGCTGCGCGCGGCGCGCCCGGGCATGCCGATCCTGATGCTGACCGCGCGTGGCTCCGAGGACGACAAGGTCCGCGGCCTCGTCGAGGGTGCCGACGACTACGTGACGAAGCCGTTCTCGGCGCGCGAGCTGCTCGCCCGCGTCCGCGCGCTCGGCCGGCGTGCACCGGCCGGCGAGTCGCTCGACGAGGTCCAGGTCGACGGCACGCTGATCGATCTGGCGCGGATGACCGTCGTGCGGGGCGCCCGGCGCGTCGCGCTGACGCCGCGCGAGGTTGGCATCGTGCGCTGGCTGTACCGCAACCAGGATCGCGTCGTCACGCGGGCCGAGCTGCTCGAGCAGGTCTTCGGGCAGCGCGGCGATCTGCAGACGCGCGCCGTCGACATGGCGATCGCGGTGCTGCGCAAGAAGCTCGAGACCGATCCGGCGAGGCCGAGCCTGATCGTGTCGGTCAAGGGTGCGGGGTACGCGTGGAGACTCGCGCGCTAGCCCGGCGCCGCGTACCGCGCGTGGCGTTCGCGGCCGCGCTGCTCGGCGGCTTGCTCGCGGCGCTGCTCGGCGCGTGGTTCGTGTCGGGCTGGCACGACGTGCGGATGCGCCAGCACGAGACCCGCGAGGCGCCGCACCGCGCCGCCGAGCACCGGGCCGACGAGATCGGCCGCGAGCTGCGCGGACAGCTCGAGGCGCTGATCGCGCGCGAGGTCCGCCGCCCGTACTTCCATTACCAGAACCTGATGCACGATCCGAAGGCCTCGCTCGGTCTCAGCGTGACGCCGTCGCCGCTCGCGCACGATCCCGAGGACGCGATCGTGCTCGGGTACTTCCAGATCGACGCGCGGGGCAGGGCGACGACGCCGACCATCAACGATGACTTTCCCGCGCTGAGCGCGTCCGACCACCTGGCGCAGAACCGCGCGTTTCGCGATCAGGTGATCCGCGACCTCGCCGGCGAGCTCGCGCCGCCACCGGCGCCGGCCCTCGTCGCGGCGGCCGCCCCGCCACCGGCCCCCACCCTCGTCGCCCAGGCCGCGCCGCCGCGCCGCCCCGCGCGCCCGAACGTGCCGGCACCCGCGCGCCCGAACGTGCCGGCACCCGCGCACCCGAACGCGCCGGCACCCGCGCAGGCACCCGCTCAGCAGGCGCAGGTGCTTCACATCGATCCCGACGTCTACGTGCAGAACAACAACTCGAACATGGTCTACGGGCAGCAGCTCGAGAGCAATGCACGCCCACCGCGGCTCGCTTCCAAGGCACCCGCGCCGCTGCCGCCGAAGCCGCCCGCGCCGCCGCCGCCGAAGCCGCCCGCGTCGACGGTCGCCTCGCCGACGCGGCCCGCGCCGATGGCCGCCTCGCCGACGCGGCCCGCGCCGATGGCCGCCTCGCCGACGTCGCCCGCGCCGACGCG